>JAEZHO010000203.1 GCA_023416545.1 Pseudomonadota bacterium | reverse complement strand
GCGCTGATGCTGGCCGAGGCCGCGAACCAGCTCGGCTGGCTGACGGGCGGGGCGGATGGGCTCAGCGGTTTCACCCTCGGACCCATCCTGGGGATGTTCGAGTTCGACCTCTGGGGGCGCAACGGCTACATCTACTGCCTGACCGTGCTGTTCATCTCGACCATGATCGCACGGCGACTTGCCTTCTCGCCGTTCGGCCTGTCGCTGAAGGCAATCAAGGCAAACCCGGTCCGCGCGGCCATGGTGGGCGTTCCCGCCCGCCGCCGCATCATCCTCGCCTACACGATTGCCGCGATCATGGCGGGTTTCGCCGGGGCTCTCCTGACCCAGACCACGTCCTTCGTCTCGCCGGACGTCCTTGCATTCCATCGCTCGGCCGACGTCCTGCTGGTCCTGGTGATCGGCGGTACCGGCTACCTCTATGGGGGCATTTTCGGAGCGATCGTCTTCACGCTCCTGCGGGACTGGCTGTCGGTCGTGACACCGCAATACTGGATGTTCTGGATCGGGCTGCTGCTCATCGTCCTGGTCCTCGTCGGCCGCGACCGCATCTCAAACTGGATCGGCTTCCTCCCGGAACGCTTCACGCGTCAGAAAGGCGGGCAGCCATGACCATTGCACTGGAAACCAAGGCGCTGAGATGCCGGTTCGGAGCATTCGTCGTCACCAATGACGTCAGCCTGCAGGTGGAACAGGGAGCCCGTCACGCCCTGATCGGTCCGAATGGCGCCGGAAAGACGACGCTCATCAACCTCCTCACCGGGGTCCTCAAGCCGAGCGCAGGGCAGGTCCTCCTCGGGGGAGAGCAGATCACCGGCCTCGCCGCCCATCAGCGGGTAAAGGAGGGCCTGACCCGCACCTTCCAGATCAACCAGTTGTTCCTGGACTATACGCCGCTGGAGACGGTGGCGCTGGCGATAGGCGAGCGGGACGGGGTCGGCGGTAATCTCTTTCGGCCGCTCTCAAGCTACACGCGGGCGGTGGATGAAGCGGCCGAACTGCTGGCGCGCTTCGGCCTCGACGGCGTCATGGGAAACCGCACGGCCACGCTTCCTTACGGCAAGCAGCGGCTCCTCGAAATCGCGCTCGCCTTCGCATCGAGGCCGAAGGTGTTGCTGCTCGACGAGCCGGCCGCCGGGGTTCCCGAGGACGAGCGCCACGAGGTGCTGGCGATCGTTTCCGACCTTCCTGCGGACGTGACCGTCCTGCTGATCGAACATGACATGGACCTCGTCTTCTCCTTCGCGAGCCGGATCACGGTCCTCGTCGCGGGAGCGATATTCGCCGAAGGATCGGTCGCGGAGGTGTCGCGCGACCCACGCGTGAAAGCGGTCTACCTCGGAGAGAACGCATGAACCAGCCGCTGCTCGTGATCGACCGCCTCGTCGCCGGTTACCGCGAAGCGAGCGTGCTGGCCGGGATCAGCCTGACCATCGATGAGGGCAGGACGCTTGCCCTTCTCGGTCGCAACGGCACCGGCAAGACGACGCTGGTCGATACGATCGCAGGCCTGACCACCCATCATTCGGGAAGCATCAAGCTGCTCGGACGCGACATTACCACGCTTCGCGCGGATCGCCGGGTGGCTGCCGGACTTGGCTGGGTGCCGCAGGAGCGCAATATCTTCAGGTCCCTTACGGTCGAGGAGAACCTGACGGCCATCGCCCGTTCCGGACCCTGGACGCTGCAGCGTGTCTTCTCCATGTTCCCGCGCCTGGAAGAACGGCGCCGGAACCTCGGCAGTCAGCTGTCCGGCGGCGAGCAGCAGATGCTCGCGGTGGCCCGCGCCCTTATGGTCAACCCCCGGCTCCTTCTTCTCGACGAGCCGCTCGAGGGCCTTGCGCCGATCATCGTCGACGAGCTTCTTGCCGCCCTTCGTCAGATCGTCGAGGGAGAGGGCATATCAGCCATCATCATAGAACAGAAGGCCCGCAAGATCCTACCGTTGACCGACGATGCGGTGATCCTGGATCGCGGTTCGATCGTCTATTCGGGAAGGAGCGCGGACCTGGTCGTCGACAGCGACACCCTGGGGCAGCATCTGGGCGTCGGCCGGGCGACCACCCCGGCCTGACGGAGCCACGGCCGAGTCCGCCGTAAACCGGTGACCCTCTAAGCTCAGCCTGATCGATCACGCATGTCTGACCGCCGCGCCTGCCTCAAGCCCGCAAAGCGCGGAACCTTGGCTTGTTCGAGGGGTTCATCCTAGCCTGTCGACGCATGGTCGACGGGCCTGTTTTATCCGTAGATCGGGGGATGCCATGTCGAAGAACGAGACCGTACATTACGATGGTCCGGCCGGAGGGTGGGGTTCGGTACGCGGGATTGCCAGCATCTATGCAAAGGAACTGAACTCCCCCGCGGTGCTCGATACGCTACGCCGGCAGAACAAGCCCGGCGGGTTCATGTGCGTCTCCTGTGCCTGGACGAAACCGGCTCATCATCATCCCCTGGAGTTCTGCGAGAACGGCGCCAAGGCGACCCTCTGGGAACTGACGCCGAAGCGATGCACTCCGGACTTCTTCGACCAGCACACGGTTGCGGAACTGCGAAACTGGTCAGACCATGACCTGGAAAAGCAGGGCCGGCTGACACATCCGATGCGATACGAGCCCGCAACGGATCGCTATGTGCCCTGTTCATGGGAGGAGGCGTTTTCGGCGATCGGCAGCGAGTTGAAGGTTCTCGATCCCAAATCGGTGATCTTCTACGCGTCGGGTCGCGCCAGCCTCGAGACATCCTATCTCTATGCGCTCTTTGCCCGGCTTTATGGTACCAACAACCTCCCCGACAGTTCGAACATGTGTCACGAGACGACGTCGGTCGCGTTGAAGAAGGTGATCGGGTCGCCGGTCGGCACGTCCGTCTACAGTGATTTTTCATCATGCGACGCGATGTTTTTCTTCGGCCAGAACACCGGTTCCAACAGCCCCCGTTTCCTCCATCCTCTGCAGGCGGCCGTCAGGCGGGGCTGCCGCATCGTCACCTTCAACCCGGTGAGGGAGAAAGGGCTGGAGGCGATGATCAATCCGCAGAGCCCGACCGAGATGCTGACGGGCCATGCCACGCGGATCTCCTCCCAATATCACCAGGTCAAGACGGGCGGCGATATCGCCGCGATCCTGGGGATGTGCAAGCACGTCTTCGCCCGCGACGACGAGGCCAGGGCCAACGGGAGATCGGTGATCGACCACGACTTCGTCGCCCAGCATACCCAGGGCTTCGATGACTTCGAACGGAAGGTCCGCGAAACGGGGTGGGAGGAGATCGAGCGCGAATCGGGCCTTGACCGGGCTTCGCTGGAGGCGGCCGGTCAGGTCTATGTCGAAGCCGAACGGGTGATCGGCATCTACGGCATGGGGCTGACCCAGCAGGTCGGCGGTTTCGAGAGCATCGCCATGCTCGTCAATTTCCTGCTGCTGAAGGGAAACATCGGTCGGGACGGAACGGGCATCTCGCCGGTCCGTGGCCACTCCAATGTCCAGGGCCAGCGTACGGTCGGTATTTCGGAAAAGCCGGAGCTGGTTCCCCTGGACCGGCTTGCCTCGATGTTCGGGTTCGAGCCACCCCGGGACAAGGGCATGAATACCGTTGCCGCCTGCGAGGGTATCGTCGAAGGCCGCGTGCGGGCATTCATCGGCCTTGGGGGCAACTTCGTGCGCGCCATTCCGGATCATGGCGTGATGGAAGCCGCCTGGACCAGGATGCGGCTCACCGTCCAGATCGCCACCAAGCTCAACCGCAGTCACCTCGTCAACGGCGAGATCGCCTATCTCCTGCCGTGTCTTGGGCGAAGCGAGGAAGACATGCAGGCGAGCGGACCGCAGACGGTGACCATGGAAGACAGCCTGAGCTGCATCCACGGCTCCGTCGGCAAGCACAAACCTGCAAGCGAGCAACTGCTTTCCGAAATTGCCATCGTCGCCGGCCTCGCCAAGGCCACCCTTTCCCCCAATCCCAGCGTGAAGTGGGATGAATGGCAGGGCGACTATTCGAAGATCCGCGACCTGATAGAAAATACCTACCCGGACCAGTTTCATGACTTCAACCGGCGGCTCTTCACCCCCGGCGGCTTCTATCGCGGCAACAGTGCCCGCGAGCGCATATGGAAGACGGAAAGCGGCAAGGCGGAGTTCACCGTGCCAGAGGGGCTCGCCGCGACCGGCTTCGACGATCGGGAAGGCCGCTACCGGTTGATGACGCTGCGCAGCAACGACCAGTTCAACACCACCATCTACGGCTACAGCGACCGGCTGCGGGGCATAGAGGGAACGCGAAAGGTCCTGCTGATCAACCTTCGCGAGATGGCGCGGCTTGGCCTGATCGAGGGGCAGAAGGTCGCGTTGAAGACCGATACGGACGACGGCATCGAGCGCAGGGTGGGCGACCTGAGCGTGCTCCCTTTCGATCTCCCCGACGGTTGCGTTGCCGGCTACTACCCGGAGCTGAACCCGCTCGTTCCGCTCTCTCTTCACGAGAAACGGTCCCATACGCCGGCGTCCAAGGCCGTTCCCGTTCGCATCCTCGTGTGACCGGCTTTCGGTGACATGCCCTGCGGCCGACCCGGGTGCGAGGCTGCGCGGCGGCTGACACGGACTTGACATTTCTCAATGTTTGCAGGTTTGCATTCGCATATTGTGCGCGCCGACGCAGGCAACGTTTGCCTGCCTGAACGGCTGCCCGGCCCCTGATCAGATGGCCTGATGCAATCGAAGGATGAGAAGATGATCGCCGACCGTATTCGTCGCCCCGCCCTGTTTGAGAAGATCGTTTCGGCCGAGGAAGCCGCTGCCCTGATAGGGGATGGAATGATCGTCGGCATGAGCGGGTTCACCCGCGCGGGCGATGCCAAGGCGGTGCCGGTCGCAATGGCGGAACGTGCCCGCACGGACCCGTTCAAGATCACGCTGATCACCGGCGCATCGCTCGGCCACGATGTCGACAGGATGCTGACGGAGGCGAAGGTACTTGCCCGCCGCATGCCGTTCCAGGCCGACCGCACCCTGCGCGCCGCGATAAACCGCGGGGAGGTCATGTTCATCGACCAGCACCTTTCGGAAACGGTCGAGCACTTGCGTTCGAACCAGCTCGGCCCGATCGACTACGCGATCGTTGAAGCCGCGGCGATTACCGAGGAAGGAAATATCGTTCCTTCGACCTCGGTCGGAAATTCCGCGAGTTTCGCGGTGCTTGCCAAGAAGATCATCGTCGAGATCAATCTCAGCCAGCCCCTCGAGCTCGAGGGGCTGCATGACATCTACTTCCCCGGCAAGCGGCCGACCCGGGTGCCGATTCCGGTCGTGACGTGCGACAGCCGCGTCGGCTTCCCCTATGTGCCGATCAATCCCGACAAGATCGCCGCAATCGTGGTGACCGAGGTGAAGGACAGCGCGTCGACCGTCGAGCCGCAGGATGCCGATACCAGTGCCATCGCGTCGCACCTCATCCGCCTGTTCGAGCAGGAGGTTCAAAAGGGGCGGCTTGACCTTACCCTGCAGCCCTTGCAGGCGGGCATCGGGACCATCGCGAACTCGGTGCTGAGCGGTCTTGCCGACGGCCCGTTCCATCATTTGCGCATGTACAGCGAAGTCCTCCAGGACAGCACGTTCGATCTTTTCGACGCCGGCAAGCTCGCCTTCGCCTCCGGGTCGTCGATCACCCTTTCCGACGCCTGCGCCGACAGGGTCTTCTCCGATCTCCCTAAGTACAAGGAGCGGCTGGTACTCCGGCCGCAGGAGATCAGCAATCACCCGGAAGTCATCCGCAGGCTGGGGGTGATCGGCATCAATACCGCCCTGGAGGTCGACATCTACGGCAACGTGAACTCGACCCATGTCAACGGCACGCACATGATGAACGGAATCGGCGGGTCTGGCGATTTTGCGCGCAATGCCTACCTGTCGATCTTCGTGACCAAATCGCTGGCCAAGGGCGGCAAGCTGTCTTCGATCGTCCCGATGGTGCCGCATGTCGATCACAACGAGCATGACGTCGACATCATCGTCACCGAAAACGGACTGGCGGACCTGCGCGAACTGGCCCCTCGCGAACGGGCCCTGGAGATCATCCGGAACTGCGCTCACCCGGATTTCCGGGACGCGTTGACGAGCTATTTCGAGCGCGCCTGCGCAAGGGGAGGGCACACGCCGCATCTCCTCGAGGAGGCGCTCTCCTGGCACGTCCGTTCCCAGGCGACCGGGACGATGCACGAAAGCTAGTCACATGGCGCACCGCGGCCCGCCCGATCCCTATCCGACGGGATCGCTTCGACCGGCGTTGTGGAAATGATGCACGGGGCCGTGGCCCGATCCGACATCGAGTTCCCCCGATCGGGCGATTGCCGTTGCGAGATACCGTTTGGCGGTGCTGACAGCCGCAGCGACGGCATTGCCCTTTCCGAGTTCCGCGGCAATCGCGCTCGAGAGCGTGCATCCCGTTCCATGGGTGTTGCTGGTCCTCACCCGGCTTCCCTCGAACCATGTCGGTCCGCTATGCTCCGCAAGGACGTCAGGACTTTTATCGCCCGGCAGATGCCCCCCCTTCACCAGCACGGCCCCCGCCCCGAACGCTCTCAACGCCTCGGCCTGCGCCACCATCGCGTTGCGGTCCCGCGCCTCCGGTTCTCCCAAAAGGGCGGCGGCCTCGGGAAGGTTCGGGGTGAGGACGGTCGCAAGCGGCAGGAGGCGGTCCCTGAGCGCTGCAATCGCCTCGTCCGCAAGAAGGGAGGCGCCGCCCTTGGCGATCATGACCGGATCGAGGACGATCGGGATATCCGGATGCAGGGACAGGAGGTCTGCCAGCGTTTCGGCGATCCCGGCATCGGCGATCATGCCGATCTTCACGGCATCGACCCGAATATCGTCAAGAACCGCACGGACCTGATCGACCACGAACGCGGCAGGGACGACGTGAACACCGTAGACGCCTTTCGTGTTCTGGGCAGTCAGCGCCGTCACGGCCGCCATCCCGTAGGTGTCGCGTGCCGCGAAGGTCTTGAGATCGGCCTGTATCCCGGCGCCCCCGGACGGGTCTGAGCCGGCGATGGAGAGAATGTTGGCGATCATGATCTCGCTCTCCTTACTTCCGCAAGCAGTTCGCGGGTGGCGCCGAGCGGGTCGGGCGTGCCGCACACTGCGGAGACGACCGCCACGCCGGACGCACCTGCCGCCAAGACCGAAGCGACATGGTCCGTTTTCAGCCCCCCGATCGCGACCGCCGGAACCGGAGAAGCCGCGACGATAGCGGCAAGGCCCTCCGGGCCGATTGGCTGCTTGTGGTCGGGCTTGGTGGCCGTGGCGAAGACCGGGCCGACACCGATATAATCGACGAGGGAAGGATCGACCCCGCGCGCCAGTTCTTTTGTCTCGACCGAGAGGCCAAGGATCAGCCGGTTTCCGATGGCAGCACGCGCCGCCGCCGTCGCCATGTCCGACTGCCCCACGTGCACGCCTTCTGCGCCAATCTCCAGGGCCGCCTCCACATCGTCATTGACGATCAGGGGCACTCCCGATCCGGCCATTGCGGCCCGGACCGATTTTCCGGCAGCGACCAGGCCGCGGCGGTCGGCGTGCTTGTCCCTGAGTTGGATCATGGTTGCGCCGCCTTCGACGGCGAGCCGGGCAGTCTCGGCCATGCCGACGGCGCGGCAGAGGTCAGGATCGAGAATGACGTAGAGCGAGAGATCAAAGTTCTTCATTCCGTGCGTATCCTTGCTTCCGCCTGGAGCCTCAGCGGGCCAATGGCCGAGAGGGCATCGAGGAACAGCGGCGGGAAAGAGCCGGGTCCTTGCGCCGGATGGCCGGCATCCTCGCCGCAGACCGCAAAAAGCGCCATGGCGGCGACGGTTGCTTCCAACGGCCGATCCGGGGCAATCGCGGCGAAGGCTCCGGTGAGGCAGGTCAGGGCGCAGCCGAGCGCCGTGACCTTCGGCATGATTTCCGAGCCTCCCTCGATCCACACCCGGCGATTGCCGTCGGTGACCATGTCGCTCTCGCCGGTGACGGCGACAATGCAGGAGTGACGCCGAGCAAGCTCTACCGCCGCGGATGCTGCCGCGATGCTGCTGTCGCCGCTGTCGGCGCCCTGACCCCTGCTCTCGAATCCCGCGAGGGCGAGGATTTCCGAGGCATTGCCGCGGATGACCGTCGGTTGGAGTTCCAGAAGCTCTCCCGTCACGCGGCGACGGAAACTCGTGGCATAGTGGGCGACCGGATCGAATACCCAGGGCTTGCCCATGGCCTTCGCCGCGCCGGCCGCACCTTTCATCCCGGGCACGCCCGCCGCCCGCAGGGTGCCGATATTGATCGTCACGGCGGCCGCGATCCCGGCGAATTCGGCAGCCTCTTCCTCGGCGCTGACCATGGCCGGCGATGCGCCGGCGGCGAGTAGGACGTTCGCGGCTATATTCATCGCGACGTCGTTTGTAATGCACTGGACAAGGGGATTGGTCGCGCGCAACGCCTCCAGCATCGTCCCGCAACTGGACGGAAAATCTGTCATGAGATCGCCCTTTCTTCATCCAGCAAGGGCAAGGCAGGGGCATCTCTACCCGCGACTCCCTCCGCCAGCATGATCTGGTTCAGGTTCAAAGGGTACTTCTCAGCCCGCTTCAGCGGACGCCCCCGTCTCCACCAGACTTAGGAAGAAATAGGACGCTTGTCATCCTCAAACTGCCGACGCATTGCCGGGGCACACGGAGCCGATCCGGGCTGCTAAGGCGCGAGGCGGGACGACAGGAGCGCAAAGGCCTCGTACGGTTGGAGGCTCATAGTCGATCCTACTTCCTCCATCGGCCCATAGTTGCTGATCAGGCAGCGACCTCGCCGGCGCAATTCGTCCGGGAGCCTGACCTCGACCTCGCGCGGGGCGAAACTCGCGACGACCAGAAGCTCCTCGTCCTCCAGCGTCCGCGTATAGACGAAGACATCCGGATGCTGATCCAGCCAGGCCTGATAGCGCCCGTAGACGATCACGGGATGCTGCTTGCGAAGGCGGGTAAGGGCCCGGTAGTGCGCCCAGATTGAGCGATCGTCGGATATCTGGCTCGCGGCATTCAGGGTCGCATAGTTCGGATTGACCTCGATCCAGGGAGAGCCGGTGGTGAACCCGCCATTGGGATCGGCGCTCCACTGCATGGGCGTGCGCGCATTGTCACGGGCGCTTTCGTTTGCGCCGTGGATGAAGTCTTCCGCGGGAAGCCCTGCCTCCAGATGCAGGCGATACAGGTTGAGTGTCTCGATATCCTTGTAATGGTCGATGGAGGCGAAGGCGGCATTGGTCATTCCGATCTCTTCGCCCTGGTAGATGAACGGCGTGCCCTTCATGAGATGCAGCACGGTGGCGAGCATCTTGGCCGATTCAACGTGGTAGCCCGTGGAATTGCCGTACCGCGAGACGGCGCGTGGCAGGTCGTGGTTGCCCCAGAACAGGGAGTTCCATCCGTCTTCCGAAAGCGCGTGCTGCCATTTGCCGAAAACCGCCTTTAGCTTGACGAGGTCGATCGGCTTCGGCCGCCACTTTCCCAGCACTTCGTCCCAGCTCTGGGTCACATGCTCGAACTGGAACACCATGGAGAGTTCGCGACGGTTCCTTCCCGAATAGAGCAGGGCAGAATCGGGCGTCGCGCTCCAGGCCTCGCCGACCGTCAGAACGTCCCGCTGCCCGAACGTCTCGCGGTTCATTTCCTGAAGGTAATCATGGAGGTGCGGGCCGTCGGCGGTAATGCCCGCATCGACATCCTTGCCGATGAGATCGATCACGTCCATCCGGAAGCCGGCAATGCCCCGATCCAGCCACCAGTTCATCATCCGGTAGATTTCAGACCTCACCTCGGGGTTCTTCCAGTTGAGGTCCGGCTGTCTCTTCGAAAACAGATGCAGGTAGTATTCACCGGTCTCCGGGCAGAGTGTCCATGCGGAACCTCCAAAGGAAGACGTCAGGTCGTTGGGCGGACCGCCATCCGGCGCCGGTGGCCGCCAGATGTAGTAGTCGCGCAGTCGGCGTTGCCGCGAACTGCGCGCATCGATGAACCATGGGTGCTCGTCGGACGTGTGGTTAACCACGAGATCGAGAAGGATCCCGATGCCCCGCTGGCGCGCCTCCGCGACGAGCCTGTCAAAGTCTGCAAGAGTACCGAATTCGGGTGCGATAGCCTGATAGTCAGCGATGTCGTAGCCATTGTCGTCCATCGGCGACTTGTAGATCGGCGAAAGCCAGAGGACCGTAACGCCGAGGGACTGCAGGTAGTCGAGGCGGCTGATGATGCCGGGAAGGTCGCCGATCCCGTCTCCGTTGCTGTCGCAGAAACTGCGCGGATAGATCTG
>JAEZHO010000239.1 GCA_023416545.1 Pseudomonadota bacterium | reverse complement strand
GTCTTTCGCACCCGCATCGGCGCGAGCATTACGTTCTTCAGGACCGTCATGTGCGGGAAGAGGTTGAAGGACTGGAAGACCATGCCGACTTCGGCGCGCACCTTCGCCAGGCCGGGCCCCGGCTGTACGGGAATTCCGTCAACGCTGACACGACTTTCCTCAGCGAAGGCCTCCAGATGATTGATGCACCGGATAAGCGTCGACTTGCCGGAACCCGAGGGACCGATAACGCAGACGACTTCCCCTTCGGCGATGTCGAGATCGATCCCGTGCAACACCGTGAAGGTGCCGTAGGCCTTCGTCAGTCCGCGAACGGAAATCAGAGGAGGATTTGGGTTATCCATCAGCGTGTCCCCCGGCTGAAGTGCTTCTCGAGGCGGCCGACGATCGCCACCATCGGCCAGAGGAGGGCGATGTAGATCAACGCGGCGCCGATCAGAGGCGTCGGATTGGCGGAAAGTGCCTGCGCTTGCGTAGCCTGCTTCAGAAGGTCCGGCATCGCGACGACGGATGCCAGGGCCGTATCCTTCATGACGTTGATGCAGTTGTTAGTGAGCGGCGGAATGACGACGCGGATCGCCTGCGGAAGGATCACGTCTATCATCGTGTGCCTGTTCGAAAGGCCGAGGGCAGCGGAGGCTTCGAACTGGCCATTCGGGATAGCCTCGATACCGGCGCGAAAGATCTCCGCCGTGTAGGCGGCGGACACCAGCGAGAGCGCGGTCACGGCCGAGAGGAAGGGAGACAGTCTGATGCCCACGAAGGGCAGGGCGTAGTAGACGACGATCAGCAGGACAAGCAGCGGGATCGAGCGGAAGATATCGACATAGACGCGGATCAGAAGCTTGACGACCCTTGGGGCATAAAGCCGGGCTACGGCGAGGGACAGGCCGCCAGCGAGGCCGAGGAGAATGCTCGTGATGCCGATCTGCAGCGTCACCGCCAGCCCCCAGAGCAACTGCGGGAGGCTGTCTATCAGCACCTGGATGTTGAGGAAGGTATTGATGAGGTTCATGTAGCCCAAGGCTCCCTTGGCGAGCCGACGGAACGGACGGTCCCGTCGGCTGCAGTTCCGCCTTACTTGCCCTTGGGCATGTCCATAACGGTGACGGTGGAGGTCATCTCTTCCGCCTTGGCGCCGAACCAGGTCTCATGCAGCTGCGCGATGAAACCTTCTTCCTTGAGCTTCGTGATCACGGCGTTGACCTCTTCGGCGAGAGGATCGCCCTTGTTGAACATGATCGAGTACCGTTCCCCGGTCGGGATACGTTCTACGACCTTCAGTTCCGGCTTGTCCTTGACGTAGTAAAGCAATGCCGGGATATCGGAAATGTAGCCATCGACGCGGCCTGCGACGAGATCGAGCATAGCCGGCTGAAGGCCTTCGTAGCGGCGGATCTCACCGAAACCGTGCTCAGCCGTATGCGCTTCGGCCCACATGTCGCCGGTGGAGCCGGTATCAACGCCGACGATCTTCCCCTTCATGCCGTCCAGGCCGGTGATTCCCGAGCTTGCAGTCACTGTTAGCGACTGATCGCTGTCGTAGTAGGGCTGCGCAAAGGTCACGGACTCCAGGCGTTTCTCGGTGATGGTGATCGAGGAGATCGCCATGTTTATGCGACCCGACTGGACTGCCGAGAACAGACCGTTGAACGGGGTGTTGACGAATTCGACGGTCTTGCCGAGGCGGCCCGCGATCTCGTTCACCAGATCGATCTCAAAGCCGGTGATCTTGCCGCTGGCGTCCTGGAACTCCCAGGGGACGTTCCCGATGTTGGCGCCGACCGTCAGGTCTGCTGCATGGGCGGTGGCGCCGAGCAAACCCAGCACTCCAGCAATCACTGTGGTTTTCAGGCTGTTCATACGTATCATGAGGTTCCCCTTGTTTTTTGAACGTAACTCAATCTACATTGGTCCGACTGGTCAGACCAGTAAGGCCAAAGGAACCACGTTGGTTTCCTCTTTGCAAGATGGCAGGTGGAAAAATACGCTGCCGGGGGAAATAGCAAACGAGGCGGATGACATGTTTAACAAGACGCTCGTTCCACAATCGGTGGCTCGGGAGATCCAGACGATGATCCAGAGCGGCGCGCTCAAGGCGGGAGACAAGATTCCGTCGCAGCGGGAGTTCGCGAAGAGGTTCGGGATCAGCCGGGCATCGCTTCGCGAAGCGCTGCTGACGCTTGAAACACTCGGCCTTCTGACGACGGAGGCAGGCAGAGGCACGTTCGTGTCTGCAACGGGGGCCCAGCGGGAACCGGGACACATGGCGCCGTGGCGCTACTCCGACAGCTATCCGGCCTTCGACGTCTTCCAGACCCGCATTCTCCTGGAAGGAGAGATCGCGCGACTGTCCGCCGGCAGGCTGACCCACCTGCAACTGGATGCCATGGAGAACGCGACGCGAACGATGGAAGAGGCCTGGTCGAGGCAGGATCTGGTCAGCAATGTCGAAGCCGACCTCCTTTTCCACGGGACGATCGTCTCCGCCTGCTCCAATTCCATGCTCAAGGCGCTGTACCAGACCGTCAGGGATCAACTGACGGAGACACAGCGCCAACCGATACCGATTACCGATCCCCAGCGAATGAGCCAATCCATCGCGGAACACCGGCGGATCATTGCGGCACTCAGGGCCAATGACGGATCGGCTGCTCGTCACGAAATGGAAAACCACATCGGCAACACGGCACGATGCGCGGGGCTTGCACCCTAGTATTGCTGCGCCTGCATGCCATCGCCACCGCATTGGCGGGAAACCTTGGCCGGCAACATGGCTGACCCCTTACATCCCCGATACCTATAGGAGCTTGCCTGATGACTTTGGATCTCGCCATACGCGGCGGCACGATCGTGACTGCAACCGATATGTACAAGGCGGACATCGGGATCGCCGGGGAGCGCATTGCAGTGATCGCAGGCGCGGTCGGTGCGGCCGCGCGCGAGATCGATGCGACGGGCCTCTATGTCATGCCCGGCGGGATAGACAGCCATGTCCATGTCGCCCAGCCGCAGGGACCGGGCATCACGCTGGCCGACGATTTTGCATCCGCCACTGCCTCGGCTGCGGCGGGAGGAAATACCTGCATCATGCCCTTCGCCCTGCAGCAACGGGGAACCTCGTTGCGCCAGTCCGTGGAGGAATATCGGCGCCTGGCTGAAGGCGAGTGCCATATCGACACCTCCTTTCACCTGATCATTTCCGATCCAACTCCCGCCGTGCTGGGACAGGAACTGCCCGCGCTGGTGAAGGACGGGTACACGTCCTTCAAGGTGTTCATGACCTATGATGACCTTGTTCTCAGCGACCGCCAGTTGCTGGAGGTCTTCGAGGTGGCTCGCGACGAGCGAGCGCTCGTGATGGTCCACTGCGAGGGATACGACACGATTAAGTTCATGACCGAGCGGCTGGAGCGCGCGGGCAAGACGCAACCGTATTACCACGCCGTGTCACGGCCTGAGGTCATCGAGCGGGAAGCCACCCACCGGGCGATAAGCCATGCCGAACTGATCGACGTGCCGATGATGGTCGTGCATGTCTCCGGCCGCGAGGCGATGGAGCAGATCCGCTGGGCGCAGCAACGCGGCCTGAAGGTCTACGGCGAAACGTGCCCCCAATACATCACGCTGACTGCCGAGGACCTCAAGGGCCTGAACATGGAGGGCGCGAAGTATGTCTGTTCGCCGCCGCCGCGCGACAGGGCAAGCCAGGACGCCATCTGGGAGGGCATCACCCAGGGCGTATTCCACACGTTTTCCTCCGACCATTGCCCGTTCCGCTATGATGCCGCCGACGGGAAGCTGAACGAAAAGGGGCGTACGTCTTTCCGCTGGGTGCCGAACGGTATTCCGGGGGTCGAGACGAGGTTGCCGATCCTGTTTTCGGAAGGGGTATCCAAGGGACGCATCACGCCGCAGAAATTCGTGGAGCTGTCCGCAACCAACCACGCCAAAATGTACGGGCTCTATCCACGCAAGGGCTCGATCGGCATAGGCTTCGACGCCGACATCGCTCTCTGGGACCCGAACCGTCGGGAGACGATCCGGCAGGAGATCCTCCATCACGGTTCCGACTATACGCCCTGGGAAGGCTTCGAGGTGACGGGCTGGCCGGTGATGACGATTGCCCGCGGCATGGTAGTGATGGACGACGGCAAGATCGTCGGGGGGAAGTGGCACGGCCAGATCCTGTCGCGCCACGAGAGTGACTATGTCTCGTGATGCTGCTCGACAAGGAGAGTGCCGGATGCGGCTCCGGTCCCGACAGCGTGCGGTCGTAACTATCGATACAGCGTGACGTCGGCGGTGCGGCTTCGGGCCCTGACGACAGAGCCATTGGGCAGGTCGTTTTCCATCACCTTGGCGCGGGCCTCTTCTTCCGGCATTCCGAGGTCCAGCCACCGTCGCATCAGCCTCTCCCGCAGGATGTCCTCGGGGGGCATGAGCATGATCGTGTGGTCCACGAGCGCGGGGAGTTGCCGCCAGGGGTTCTGGTCGAGCAACAGGTAATTGCCCTCGAGCAGGATGATCCGGTCCTTTGGCGTCACGGCCCGTGCGGCGGCGATCGCAAGCTCCCGCGAACGGTCGAAGAGAGGAACGAAGACGTCCTCGCGGGCGGCCCGGATGGCGCGAACGATATCCACAAGGCCCCGGGCATCGAAGGTTTCGGGTGCGCCCTTCCGCGCCAGGAGCCCCCGTTCGCGCAGCACGGCATCATCCAGGTGGAAGCCGTCCATCGGCACGATCTTCGCCGACGAACCGAGGCCTCCCAAGGTGGCGGACAGGTCCTCGACGAAGGTGGACTTGCCGGCGCCGGGAGGGCCGGCAATGGCGACGATGAAGCGCGTCTTGCCTTCAGCCGCGGCAAGGATGCCGGCCGCGACGGTTTCGACGCGCGAACTCATGGGGCAATGGTTTCGGTCGGCGGCGTCTTTGCGCCCGTCATAAAGGCCACCGCATCGGACATGGTGTATTCCTTCGGATCGATCACGCACAGTCGTCGTCCGAGGCGATGGACGTGGATGCGATCCGCGACCTCGAAGACGTGGGGCATATTGTGGGAGATGAGCGCAATCGGAATGCCGCGGCGGCGCACGTCCAGAAGGAGTTCGAGGACCCGGCGGCTTTCCTTGACGCCGAGTGCGGCCGTCGGCTCGTCCAGGATGATGACCTTCGAACCGAAGGCCGCCGCCCGCGCGACCGCCACGCCCTGGCGCTGGCCGCCGGAGAGTGTTTCGACGGCCTGGTTGATGTTCTGTATCGTCATCAGGCCGAGTTCGGAGAGCTTGTCGCGGGCAAAGCGCTCCATGGCGGTGCGATCAAGCTTGCGGAACCATTTTCCGACGATCCCGGGCTTTCGCAATTCGCGGCCGAGAAACATGTTGTCTGCAATGGAAAGTGCGGGGGAGAGGGCGAGGTTCTGATAGACCGTCTCGATGCCGGCCTTGCGTGCCTCGATGGGCGAGCGGAACTGCACCGGCCTGCCCTCGACCCGGATCTCGCCCTCATCCGGGGTGAGGGCGCCGGAAATCGCCTTGATCATCGACGATTTCCCGGCGCCGTTATCGCCGATCACCGCCAGGATTTCGCCCGGGTAGAGATCGAAATCGGCATTGTCGAGCGCGGTGACGCGACCGAAACGCTTGACGAGGCCGCGGGCGCTGAGAGTGGGTTCGACGTTCATCAGCCTGCTACCCTTCTAATCCACTGGTCGATCGCCACGGCCGTGATGATCAGCACGCCGATCAACAGATAGGTCCATTGGGGATCGGTGCCGATCAGGCGCAGGCCGAGCGAGAAGACGCCGACGATCAGCGCCCCGAAGAGCATGCCGAGGATGGAGCCGCGACCGCCGAAGAGAGAGATGCCGCCGATGACGACCGCGGTGATCGATTCGATGTTCGCGAACTGTCCGGCGGTCGGCGACACCGATCCGATCCGACCGATGAGGACCCAGCCGGCGAAGCCGCAAATGAGGCCGGACAGGGTGTAGACGGCTACCAGCATGCGACGGACGTTGACGCCCGCGAGTTCCGCCGCATCCGGGTCGTCGCCTACCGCATAGACATGGCGTCCCCAGGCCGTCCGGTTCAGCATGTACCAGAGAAGCGCCACGAGCAGCACCATGCCGATGACGCCATAGGTGAAGACCGCGCCGCCGATCCGAAGGCTGTGGCCAAAGAACTGCAGGATGGGGGCCTGCTGCGCGATATCCTGCGAGCGGATGGTCTCGTTGGCGGAATAAAGGAAGTTGGTGGCCAGAACGATCTGCCACATGCCGAGCGTCACGATGAAGGGGGGAAGCTTCATCCGCGCGACGAGCTGTCCGTTGATCCAGCCGCAGAAGGCGCCGACCGCCAGTCCGCAGAGGATCGAAAGCGTCGGCGGGAGACCGTAGCGGAAGGTGAACTGCCCCATCACCACCGAGGAGAGCACCATGATTGCGCCGACCGAAAGGTCGATCCCGGCGGTGAGGATGACGAGCGTCTGGGCTGCGCCGACGATGCCGACGATCGCGACCTGCTGCAGGATCAGCGTCAACGTGAAGGCCGAGAAGAACTTGCTGCCCAGGAGGACGCCGAAGACCGCGACCGAGAACACAAGCACGATCAGGGGGACGGCGGCGGGATTGGAATGCAGGTAGTGCTGGCACTTCTGGAGAAGCGTTTTCTCATGCAGGTCAAACGACGCGACCTGGCCAGAACCCTCCGGGAGGACCTTCTCGTAGTCGTGATGCGGATGGGCCGCAGACTGTGGCTCGCTCATCGTGTACCTCCCGTCTGAGGCGTTGGCGGAACAGGCAGGGTTTCGGCTCGCGACCGCTTCGGCAGGCCTTGTGCAGGGCGCGAACCGCTTCCCGCATACCCTGCCGGCGATGAAGGGCGACCTGGGCGCCCTTCCTTTCGCGTGTCAGGCCGTTCCTAGCCCCAGCATTTTTCCATGCCTTCCTCCGTGTCGATCGATTCCAGACCGTCCACCGGCTTGTCCGTGACGAGCGCGACACCGGTGTCGAAGAAGTTCTTGCCTTCGGTCGCTTCCGGCTTCTTGCCGGTATCGGCAAACGCCTTGATCGCCTCGATGCCCATGGACGCCATCAGCAGCGGATACTGCTGGGAGGTGGCGCCGATGACCCCCTCTGCCACGTTCCTGACCCCCGGGCAGCCGCCATCGACGGACACGACGAGGACGTCGGCTTCGCGTCCGACGGATTTCAGCGCTTCGTAGGCGCCGGCGGCGGCAGGTTCGTTGATGGTGTGGACGACGTTGATGGTCGGATCCTTCTGGAGAAGGTTTTCCATGGCGGTTCGCCCGCCCTCCTCGTTGCCGTTCGTGACGTCATGGCCGACGATCCGCGGGTCGGTTTCGTCGCCGATCTTGTTGATATCGGCCACGTCGATCCCGAAGCCCTTCATGAAGCCCTGGTTGCGCAGGACATCGACCGACGGCTGGGATGGCGTAAGGTTGAGGAAGGCGATCCTGGCTTCCTTGGCGGCATCGCCGAGCGTCGCCGCCGCCCACTTGCCGATCAGTTCGCCCGCAAGAAGGTTGTCCGTCGCAAATGTCATGTCGGCGGATTCGATCGGCTCAAGCGGCGTGTCGAGCGCGATGACCAGCATTCCCGCGTCCCGCGCCTTCTGGACCGCGGGAACGATGCCCTTGGTATCGGACGCCGTGATGAGAATGCCCTTCGCGCCATCAGCGATGCAGGTCTCTATGGCCGCTACCTGGCTTTCGCTGTCGCCGTCGATCTTGCCGGCGTAGGATTTCAGGTTGACGCCAAGCTCCTGGGCCTTGGCGGTGGCGCCTTCCTTCATCTTCACGAAGAAGGGATTGGTGTCCGTCTTGGTGATGAGGCAGGCGGAAACTGCCTGTGCCCTGGCCGGGGCGGACAAGGCCACCCCCATGGCAAGCGCTGCGGCGGCTGCTGCGATAAGCGATTTTCTCATGTGTCTCTCCTCCCAGAGCGACCCCTTTGGGGCACGTGCAAAACCTCCAGGCCATCCGTGTGGCCTGCCTTGTTCCCTCCAGCCCGGGAAATATTAAGGACCGGCGCCTGCATCTTGTCAATAAATAAGTCTGATTGATTTATTTATCGGGTGTGGCAAACTTCGCGCGATGCGAAGTGCGATACGGGGAAAATGCATGTCTGTTTTGGTAGGGGCCGCTCATCATTCCGCTCCGCCTTACCAGGGCTCCCTGACGGGCGGGGCGAACCAGGTTCGCGTCCGGGCCTATAACGAACGCCTCGTCCTCTCCCTTCTGCGGCTGCACGGATCGTTGTCGAAGGCGGATATCACGAGGCGGAGCGGGCTCTCGGCGCAGACTGTCTCGGTGATCATGCGGTCACTCGAAAGCGAGGGATTGCTCCTGCGCGGGGATCCCGTTCGCGGCAAGGTGGGGCAGCCCTCCGTTCCCATGCGGCTCAACCCGGACGCGGTCTATTCCTTCGGCGTGAAGATCGGCCGGCGCAGCGCGGACCTCGTGCTCATCGATTTCGTCGGGCGGATCCGTCTCCAGCATCACCAGACATATGCCTATCCCCAACCCGGCGAGATCATGGAAATCATCATCTCGGGAATTTCCCAGCTGGAGGCGGAACTCGCCGCGGACCAGCGCGCGCGAATTGCCGGGATCGGGATCGCGGCGCCCTTCGAACTGTGGAACTGGGCCGAGGAGGTTGGCGCGCCGCCGCGCGCCATGGACGCATGGCGTGCCTTCGACCTCCACGCCGAAGTGGCGGCGAAGGTCAGCTATCCGGTCTTCCTGCAGAACGACGCGACCAGTGCCTGCGGTGCCGAATTGGTTTTCGGCGCGGGCCCCTCCTATGCCGATTTCATCTACCTGTTCGTCGGTTCCTTCATCGGGGGCGGGGTCGTCCTGAACTCCTCCGTCTATTCGGGGCGAACGGGAACGGCAGGGGCCATTGGTCCGCTGCCGGTAAGGGGAAAGGATGGAGAGACCCGGCAATTGCTGGATATTGCATCAATATTCGTGTTGGAGAACCTTCTCCGCGCCAACGGCATCGACCCGAAGCCTCTCTGGTATTCGGCGGACGACTGGATCGATTTCGGCGAGCCGCTGGAAGTCTGGATACAGGACAGCGCGGCCGCGCTTGCGCAGGCCATCGTCGCCGCCGCTTCCGTCATCGACTTCGGTGCGGCGGTCATCGACGGAGGCTTTCCCCACTGGGTGCGGCGGCGGCTGGTGACGGCGACCATCGAGGCGGTCGCGCGCCTCGACCTCCAGGGTGTCATCATCCCCGATATCATCGAAGGCAAGGTCGGGGCCCACGCCCGGGCGATCGGTGGAGCGAGCCTGCCGATCTTCGATCGGTACCTTGTGGACCAGAACGTCCTGTTCAAGGATATTTCGGAGATATGAGGGGTTCTGAGGTGTCTCCGTGGGCGCGGTCCCGGCACCTGGCTGACCGCTTCATCCTTCCGGTTTGATTCCGTTTTTCAGAGCAAGCCTTCTTACTGGCCGGACGGCGGAATGCTGCCCGATCGTGGACTCTCCGGGACAATCGATGCGCACCTGGTGGGCGGGCGGGAGACTTTCGCAGCCCATCAAATGAGCAGGCTGCCTAGTGTTATATCATTAAAAATATCACACAAAATGTCACTTGAAATACCAATGCTTTCATGATTTGTCTTGCCTCCGAAAAGGGGCGTGCATGAACATTCTGGTACTCAATCCAAACGGCTCCGCGGAGGTCACCCACACGATCTCACGCAGCATTGAGCCGCTCCGCGAGCGATCCGCCTGGCAAATCGAGTGCTCGTATCTGCAAGAGGCGCCGCTGGGGATCGAAACCGACGCGGATGTCGCCAACGTTGCCCCGATGGTCGCCGACGTCGTGAGGTCGACCGATGCGGATGTCGTCGTCGTTGCCTGCTTTTCCGACCCCGGCGTCCAACTGGCGAGATCGGTTTCCCGCAGGCCGGTCATCGGCATCGCCGAGGCGGCCTATTATGCGGCGCTGCAGCTGTCGGAACGATTTGGCGTCGTGTCGCTCGGCCCCGCGTCCATCCTCCGTCACGCCGCCCACATCGAGCGCCTCGGGCTCACGTCGCGACTGGCCGGCGACATCGCGGTCAACATGAGCGTGGCCGAGGCCAATGATCCGCATTCGGCAAGCGCTTCCATCGCCAGGACGGCGACCACGCTGAAGGAAGCGCATGGCGCCGGATCGGTGATCCTCGGCTGCGCGGGCATGGGCGGTTCGCGTCATGCCCTGCAGGACGTCCTGGGCATTCCGGTGATCGATCCGGTCCAGGCGGCGGTGGCGTCGGCAATCACCTTCCTTGATCTGAAGTACAATGTCGAAAAGTAATCTCATGTCTCTCGTCGTCAGGGGGCGGGTCGTCACCCCGACCGAAGTTCTCGAAAATGGGTGGGTTGCTGTCCGGGGCGGCAAGATCGCCGCAATCGGGACGGGCGAAGCCCCGGCCGCCGACGTGGTCGATGACCGCGGGGATGCGCTCGTCCTGCCGGGTGCCGTCGATGGCCAGACCCATGCCACGAGCTACAAGGGATTGCCGGGCATTGCTGACACGACGTGTTCGGCCGTCGCGGGCGGCGTGACGACGCTGGTCGATATGCCCTATGACAATCCGGAACCGCTGGATCGTCTCGAGCGGCTTGACGCCAAGAAGGCGGCGATCTCGACTTATTCACATGCCGACATGGCGCTCTACGGCACCGTGTCGCGTGAAACGGGGACCGCCCATGTCCGGGCGCTGATCGACGGAGGCGTCGTCGCCTTCAAGATCTCGTCGTTCGAAAGCAATCCGGTTCGCTTCCCACGCATCGGGCAGGATCTGACGCTCGACCTGATGACGGTGCTGGCGCCAACCGCCGTTCCCCTCGGTCTTCACAACGAGGACCAGGAGATCGTGCTGGCCGGCATTGCTGCGGCACGTGCGAGGGGCGAGAACGGCATCGTTGCCCATGCGCAGGCGCGTCCGGAAGCGGCCGAGCTTGCAGCAACTGGACAGTTCCTGGCGCTCGGTCTTGCGGGCGAGGCCCACGTTCATCCCGTTCACCTGACGACCGAGAACGGCTTTCGCCTGACGAAGGCAATCGCGGATCTCGGTGCCCGGTCGACCGGCGAACTTTGCGTCCATTACCTCTGGTTCGATGCGGAGCGGGACGGCGAGCGGCTGGGCGCTCGCATGAAGGTGAACCCGCCTATTCGCCAGGGCGCGATCGAGGGGCTCTGGAAATCGGTGGAGGAAGGCCTGGTCGCCTTCGTTTCGTCCGATCACTCCAGCTGGCCGATCGATAACAAGCTGGTCCACTCCATCTTCGACGCCGGTGCCGGGGTGCCGGGTCTCGAAACCCTGGTTCCGTCCTTCTTCACTGCGGCGCAGAAGCGCGGGCTCGATGCGCCTCGCCTCACCGCCGACTTCCTCTGCGAGCGCCCGGCGCGTTTCTTCGGCATCGATGACCGCAAGGGCGCCATCGAGGTCGGGCGCGATGCGGACATGATGGTGCTCGAGGACGGAGAGTTCGTCTGGGATGAAAAGAACGCCCATGACGGCCTGAACTGGAGCCCTTTCACCGGCGAAGCCTTCACCGTGCGCGTGGCCGCAAGCTGGCTTCGGGGCGCGATGGTCTGGGATGGCAACGATGTTCTGAGCAGCGAAGGGACGGGCCAGTTCGTGCCGCGTTCCACCAGCGGCTGGTATGCGTAAAGAGAGTTAATCATGGCACTTCTGACCGAAAAGGATCGCGGTGTATTCGTGATCTCCGTCACCCCCTTCAATGATGACGGAACGCTTGACCTCAACAGCCTGGACCGGGTGACGGATTTCTATCTAGAAGCGGGCGCGACCGGGCTGACCATCCTCGGCATGATGGGGGAGGCCCCGAAGCTGACCCCGGATGAATCCAAGCTGGTAATACAGCGCGTGACCGCGCGGTCGCAAGGAAAGCCGGTTGTCGTCGGCGTGTCGGCACCCGGCCTTGCCGGCCTTGCGGCAACCGCAAAGGAAGCGATGGATTCCGGCGCGGCCGGCGTGATGATTGCCCCGCCGATGACGCTGCGCACCGATGCGCAAATCCTCACCTACTACCGCCAGGCCTGCTCCTTCATCGGTGCCGACGTGCCCGTCGTGCTGCAGGACTTCCCGCTCGCGACGACGGTGCAGATCAGCGATGAGCTGCTCGGCCGCCTGATCGACGAACTGCCGCAGATCGTCATGCTCAAGCATGAAGACTGGCCGGGTCTGTCGAAGATATCCAGGCTGCGCGCGGCCGAGGCCAAGGGCCGGCGACGGATCTCGGTTCTCTGCGGCAACGGCGGCGTATTTTTGCCGGAAGAGGTGGCTCGCGGCGCCGACGGCGCCATGACAGGCTTCGGCTTTCCGGAAATGCTGGTCCAGGTCACCGATCTGGCAAGCCGCGGCGAGATGGACCGCGCTCAGGATCTCTTCGACGCATATCTGCCGCTGGTCCGCTACGAGCAGCAGCCGGGCGTCGGCCTCGCAGTGCGCAAATATGTCCTGGCAAAGCGCAGCGTCATCGCATCGGCGGCCCAGCGGCAGCCGGGTGCCCAACTCGATCATGCAGCGCAGGCCGAAGTCGAGCGCCTGCTTGCCCGTCAGGAAAAACGTCTCGCGGAGCTTGGATAATGGATTTCGGATTCACAGGGCGCAAAGCGCTGGTACTGGGCGCAAGCCGTGGCCTTGGTGCGGCAACCGCGAGGCTGCTCGCGGAAGAAGGCGCGACCGTCTATGCGGCCGCGCGAAATACGGCGGCCGTCGACGAATGGGCTGAAGGTCGAGACGTCATTCCCGTGAGCCTCGATCTCGCAGATGCCGCCTCGGTTAAGGCGCTGGGCGAACGAATGGCCGCGGAAGGCATCGACATTCTCGTCAACAACAGCGGGGGCCCGGCGGCAGGACCGGCGCGTGGACAGAGCACGGCGGCCTGGGAAGGCGCCTTCTCGTCGATGGCGACATCGCTTTTTGCGATCACCGATGCGCTTCTGCCCGGAATGCTAGAGCGAGGATTCGGCCGCATCATCACGATCGGCTCGTCCGGTGTGATCTCGCCCATTCCGGGCCTTGCGCTTTCCAACGGGGTCAGGGCTGCCATCGCCGGCTGGTCCAAGACGCTGGCGGCTGAAACCGCAGCCTCCGGGGTGACCGTGAACATGGTCCTGCCCGGCCGTATCGCGACCGACCGTGTTCGTGAACTCGACGAAGGCAAGGCCAAGCGTTTGGGTGCCGAACTGGCCACGGTGGAAGCGGAGAGCCGCGCAACCATTCCGGCGGGCCGGTACGGTAAGCCGGAGGAATTCGCCTCGGTCATCGCCTTCCTTGCCTCCCGGCAGGCGAGCTTCGTGACCGGATCGATGATCCGCGTCGACGGAGGCATGCTGCGCAACCTTTGACATCCTGTCCGCCGCCGTTTCGGCGGCGGACTTTTTTCGACAATAAAATGAAAGGGAACGAACAATGAGAAAATTCCTCACCGGTGCATTTCTGGCGCTGATGGCAACGACCGCCGTCGCCGAACCGACACTCACCGCCGGCAAGGTCAACTTCGCAGCCGACTTCGCGGCCGCGCCGAACCAGTTCATCCGCACGGACGGCCAGATGGATGGCCTCAACGTCGACATGTGCGGCGAAGTCGCCAAGCGCATGGGGCTCGAGATCGAGTGGACGAACCTTGCGTTCCCGGGCCTCGTTCCCGGTCTCCAGGCTAAGCGCTTCGACGCTCTCTGCACCGCAATCTTCGTCAATCCCGAGCGCCTCAAGGTCATGAACATGATCTCCTACGTCCAGTGGGGCGAAGGCCTGATGGTGCCGGCGGGCAACCCCCAGAAGATTTCCTGCGAAGCCACGCTTGGCGCCCCGGAAAGCTTCAACGCATGCTTCGACGGACTTGCAGGCAAGAAGGTTTCGGTTGCTGCCGGCGGCACGACGAACAAGAACCTGCAGGCACACAGCGATCGCCTTGTCGCCGAAGGCAAGGATGCAATCGAGATCCTGGCGTTCGACGCGAGCGCCGATGCGATCCAGGCAGCGGTCACCGGACAGGCCGACGCGGCCTACCTCAACGACCCACACGCCGCCTACTACATCTCCACCAGCAAGGCGCCGTTCGAGCTGGCGTTTACCGGTAATGCCGCAAACAGCCTCGCGATCGCGACGCTGAAGGACAACACGGAGTTGGCCGAGTTGATCGTCAAGGCGCTGGAGGAGATGCGCGCTGACGGCTCCTACCAGAAGATTGTCGACAAGTGGGGTGTTTCCGCCGTCGAGAAGTTCGTTCTCAACCCGCAATAATCTGACGTAGCGCAGCATGTATTTCTCGGTTGAGACCTTTCTAGAGTATTTGACGCAGCCCTATTTTGCGAAGGTTGCGGGTATAACCCTTCTCGTCGCCGTCGCGGCGCAAGGGATCGGGACGATCATCGGCTTGATACTGGCGCTGTGCGCTCTGTCACGCTTCAGAACTCTTCGGGTCTTTTCCGGGACATGGGTCTGGTTGTGGCGGGGAACGCCGCCACTCATCCAGCTCTTCCTGCTCTATTTCGGATTGCCGCAGCTGGGTATTCGCCTCGGGGTTCTCGAGGCGGGTCTCATGGGCCTCGGATGCTATTCCGGCGCCTACATGGCCGAGATCATTCGTACCGCCCTGCAGAGCGTTCCCGCGGACCAGATGCAGGCCGCCCGCGCCATGGGAATGAGCTGGCTGGGGGCGATGCTGCACGTCATCCTGCCGCAGTCGATCCGTCTCATCCTGCCGGCATTCGGCAACGAATTCTCGTCGATGATGCGCACGACATCGCTTCTTTCGGTGATCTCCTTCACCGAGCTCCTGCGGGCGACGCGCCTCGCCATCAACGAAACCTACGCGGTGATCGAGCTCTATACCGTGGCTGCCATCTGGTACCTGCTGATGTACTCGCTCTGGATCATCATTCAGCGAAAACTCGAAATCTATGCCGCCACCGGCAGCGTCAAACGCAACCTGACCGTCGATGACGCGATCGCTTCCAAGGGCTGACGCCTTTTTCCCGGAGAATTGAAATGAAGACTGTAGTTCTGTTCGGCGTCGGCGCCATGGGCGGCCGCTTGCTTCGCGTGCTGGAAGCCGACTATCCGACGATCGAAATCGTCGCCGCGATCGATCACGACCCGGCAAAGACCGGACGCACGCTGGCTGATGTGACCGGGCAAAAACGGTTTGGCGATATCGTCATCGTCGCGGACCTGCCGACCGCACTTGCCGGTCTTGCCAAGAAGCCGGACGTGCTGGTCCACATGACAGAATCCAAGCCGCATCTGATCAAGGAACAGCTGCTGGCAGCGCTTAACGCCGGCCTGAACGTCGTTTCCGCGGCGGAATCGATGTTCTCGCCCGGTCTCCGCTATGCGGCGTTCGCAGCCGAACTCAACGAGGCCGCCCTTGCCAACGGCGTGTCGATTACCGGCACCGGTATCAACCCCGGCTTTTCGTACGACGTGCTGCCGTTGGTCCTGGCGCGCGGCACGAGCGCGGTGGAAAACGTTCGCATCCATCGATGCATCGACGTCACCGGAACGGGTCCGGGCGATATCGAGCATGTCGGCTACGGTCTGACGCCGGAGGAATTCAACAAGCGCATCGCCGACGGCCGCGTCGAAGGCCACATGGGTGCTCCGGAATCGCTGGTTCGCCTGGCGAATGCAATAAACCTCGAGATCGACACGATCACGGAGTCCTGGGACCTCGAGACGGCGGAGTTCGACGTCGACAGCGGCGACCCGACCCTCGGCATCCTGCCTCCCGGCCGCGTCATCGGTATCACGCAGCACGCCCGCGCGATGAACGGCGACAGGGAAGTCATGCGCACATCGCTCGCCATGTACTATCAGCCGGAGAAATTCGATCTCGTCGAGGAAGACCGCATCGAGATCGAAGGCGCGATGCCGGTCAAGATGTCGATCCAGCCGGCGATGCAGTCGCTCTTCGGCGCGGCCAACATCATGGCAAACACAATCGTTCCCCTGGCCGATGCCGTTCCGGGGCTCCTCTCCCCGCTCGACCTTCCGACCGGCGGTACCGTCCGCAGCGTCAACGAATACGAGATCGATACGGTGCGCGGCGTGAAGCCTGGCTTCATCCCGGTCAAGCGAAAGGCCTAAACCGTGGGTTTCGACGCCGGCATATTCCTGGACATCATTCAGTCGCCGCTTCTGCTGCAGGCTGCGTGGGTGACTATCTGGGTCGCAATCGTCGCCCAGACGGGTGGCACGATCCTGGGCTTCGTGCTGGCCGGCATGATGGCGGCGCCGAACGTCCTGAGATGGCCGGCGCTTGCCTTCATCTGGGTATTCAAGGGTACGCCCCTGCTTGCCCAGATCCTTTTCTTCTATTCCGCCCTGCCGCAGATGGGCGTCTCGCTCAGCCTCGTCTGGACCGGACTCCTAGCCCTGGCGCTAAACGAAGGGGCGCGGATGGCGGATATCGTGCGCGGCGGGTTGATGTCCGTCTCGCGCGACCAGCGCGAGGCAGGCGCTGCACTCGGGCTCTATCCTTCGCAGATCTTTCTGAAGATCGTCCTGCCGCAGGCGATGCGCGCCATCGTGCCGCCGCTCGGCAACAACTTCAGCTACATGATCAAGGCGACCTCCCTGCTGGCCGCCATCTCGTTTGCGGAACTGCTTCGCGTGGCCCAGCAGATGGCGCAAGCCTCGACACGCGCGCTCGAGGTCTATCTCGCCGTCGCTCTGTGGTATCTCGTCATTCTGACGGTCTGGACGCTCATCCAGAAACGTATCGAAAAGAGCCTCGCGCTCAAGACATCGAGCGTGGTCACGACGCCTCCGCCGATCGTCGCTCGGACGCCGGTGATTGCGT
>JAEZHO010000200.1 GCA_023416545.1 Pseudomonadota bacterium | reverse complement strand
CAATCCCAGGGATTTCGACTGCAAGGCGACCATCCGGACGGCGCGCGCGAAGGGGCTGCCGATCTTCGGCGTCTGCCTCGGGCTGCAGGCGCTGGCGGAAGCCTATGGCGGGGAACTACGCCATCTCGCCGTGCCGATGCACGGCAAGCCGTCGCGCATAAGGGTCCTGGAGCCGGGCGTCGTCTTCTCCGGGCTTTCGCACGAGGTCACCGTCGGCCGCTACCATTCGATCTTCGCCGATCCGAGGACGCTGCATCCGGACTTCACCATCACGGCGGAGAGCGAGGACGGGACGATCATGGGCATCGAGCACGTAAAGGAGCCGATCGCGGCGGTGCAGTTCCATCCGGAATCGATCATGACGCTCGGCCAGGATGCCGGCATGCGGATGATCGAGAACGTCGTGGCGCATCTTGCCCGCAGGCGCGAGGTCCAGGCGGCATAGGCCGCCGGCAACCTTTTGCGATGTTTCCGGTTTGGGAGATGGAACGCATCTCTCGAACCGGGAAAGACACATGAGCAGAAATCTGTTGATCGGAATTGTCGTCGTCCTCGTCCTCCTCGTGATGGGGCTGACGATGATCCCAGAGGCCGGCGACAACACGACCCCGCCGCCGGCGGTGGGGGATCGGCAACAGAACCCGGCCGCGCCGGCGGATTGAATAGACATCCGCGACGTCTCGTAAGATGATACCGGCAAAGGGCCTTTCGCCTGATGTCGTGTGGCGAGTTGTTTCCTTCCAGTGACACTGGACGACGTCGGTCTCGTCCTGGCACCTGACGCGAGCAGGAGATTGAAATGCGTTCCAGTGATCTGCCTCCCGTCCATCCGGGGGAAATCCTTCGCGACCTCTATCTCGAACCGGTCGGCATGAGCCCCTACGCGCTTGCCAAGAAGCTACACGTGCCGCGGACCCGTATCGAGAGGATCGTTGCGGAGAAGACCGGGGTGACGCCGGACACGGCCTTGCGCCTTGCCAAGTTCTTCAGGACCACACCCGAGTTCTGGATGAACCTCCAGAGCGGTTTCGACCTGAAGCGGGAAGGGGAGGCGCTCAAGCGCGAGCTGGAGGAGATCGAGGCTTTCGAAGCCGCGGCCTGAGAAGCGCAGGAGTGGAAACCGGCGCGGATGCTTTGACAATTCCGCCGACTTGAGCGATACGCCCACCATCGAAACCGTCCGGGTCCCGCCCGGGCGGTTTTGCCGTTCAGGGGCCGGGCTCCTGCAATTCGTTCGCATCCGCATGGGGATTTGAGGTGACCGCGAGAACCGATCCGATCGTCGAGAGACTGGCCTTCTGGAGCATTCCGCTCGCCTTCGGGGTGATGGGGCTGAAGCTCGCCGCCTGGTGGGTGACGGGGTCGGTGGCGCTGCTTTCCGACGGGCTGGAATCGACCGTCAACGTGGTCGCCGCCTTCATCGCCTATTTCCTGATCCGCTATGCCGCGAGGCCGGCGGACGAGGACCACCAGTTCGGCCACCACAAGGCGGAATATATTTCCGCGGTGGTGGAAGGTGTGCTGATCGTCGTCGCCGCGCTCCTGATCGTGCGGGAGGCGTGGAGCCAGCTTCATTCCCCGACCCTTCTCGACGCGCCGGTGCTGGGACTTTCGATCAATGCCGTCGCAGGCGTGATCAACCTCGTCTGGGCCCGGGCGCTGATCCGGGTCGGCCGCCGGCATGCGTCGCCGGCCCTTGCCGCGGACGGCCACCACATCATGTCCGACGTGATCACCTCGGCGGGGGTCATCGTCGGCCTGGTGCTGGCGGTATGGACGGGCTACGCGATCCTCGACCCGCTTCTCGCCATCGTCGTGGCGGTCAACATCCTCTACCAGGGCTACAAGGTCATCTCCCATTCGCTGGGCGGCCTGATGGACCGCGCCGTGACGCCGGAAGAGGAGACTGCGATCCGCGAGGCAATCCAGTCGAACGCGGCCGGTTCGCTCGGCGTCCACGACCTGAGGACCCGGCGTGCGGGAGCGGCCGCCTTCATCGATTTCCACCTTGTCGTGCCGGCAGACATGCCGGTCGCCGAGGCCCACGACATCTGCGACCGCCTGGAGGATGCCATCAAGGCGGTCATTCCCGGCGCCAGTCTCGCCATCCACGTCGAACCCGAGGGCGAGCGCGCCCACGGCATCAAGGTCAAGGTAGAAGGAACCCATCGATGAGCATGACCGATACTTCGAGCCTGTCGCAACTCGGCCGGCCGGTCGATACACCCGACAGCCCCGAAGCGGCCGTCCTCGAGAAGGTGCCGAACGGCAATAGCGGAACGGATTACGTGGTGCGCTTCACAGCGCCGGAGTTCACCTCGCTCTGCCCGATGACCGGCCAGCCGGACTTCGCCCATATCGTCATCGACTACATCCCGGACCGGCATCTGGTGGAATCGAAGTCGCTGAAGCTCTTCCTGCAATCCTTCCGCAACCACGGGGCGTTCCACGAGGACTGCTCGATCTATATCGCCAGACGGCTGGTGGAACTGCTGGAGCCTCGCTGGCTGAGGATCGGCGCCTACTGGTATCCGCGCGGGGGAATTCCGATCGACGTCTTCTGGCAGACGGGCGAGGCGCCGAAGAACGTCTGGTTGCCCGACCAGGGCGTGCCGACCTATCGCGGCCGCGGGTGACCGGCGGCTACTTCCTACCTGAAAAAAGGGCACCTCACCGGGTGCCCTTTTCGCTGTCCTATGCTCAGCCGAGGGCGAGCGAGAGCCCGGCAAGCGCGGTGAGACCGCCGGCGATGCGCGCCGCCCAGGGGGCGAGGCGGCCGATGCCGAGGCCGGCGCCGATGCCCGCCGCGTGGAGAAGGGCGGTTGCCAGCATGAAGCCGAGGCCGAACCGGAGCGCGCCGGCGGCACCCAGTTCCCCGCCATGGGCATGGCCGTGGAAGAAGGCGAAGACGCCGACGACGGCCGCGGAGAGCGCGACCGGCATGCGGACCGCCATGGCGACGAGAAGGCCGAGCGCAATGACGGAGGCGAGGATCACCGGCTCAACGAAGGGCAGCGGAACGGCCGCCACGGCCGCGGCGAAGCCCAGAACCATGGTTGCGACGAAGGCTGCCGGGATGGCGAAGAGCGCGCGGCGTTCTCCGCTCGCCGTCGCGACCTGGCTTGCCCAGAGGCCGACCGCCACCATGGCAAGCACATGGTCCGTTCCGAAGAGCGGATGCGAGACACCGGCCATGAAGGAGCCGTGCTCGGCGGGATCGAGATGGGCAAGGGCGGGAGCGGCGGCGGCGAGCGAAACGGTCGCGGCGATGGAAACACGTCTGAACATTATTGGACCCCTCTGGAAGACGCCACGCGCCCCGGCGGGCGCGAAGCAGCAATTTCGGCCGTCACGATAGGACAGGCGGAAGGGCGCTGTCCATCGTCGAACGGGGCCGGGCGCACGCTATACCTACGTCATTCACCTTAGTCGGTTTCGCGCATTGTTTTAGCGGCACGAACGCATTATGTCCGTGAAGACAAATCCCGTACTGGAGATGCTGATGAACGACGAAAACGACGACGACAAGGTCAAGGAATTGCCGCTCGGCAAGGAAACGGAAGCGAACCTCTTCAAGTCGCGTTCGATCTTCATCTACGGCCCGATCAACCAGGAACTGGCGCAGAAGGTGTGCACGCAGCTCGTGGCGCTCGCCGCCGCCAGCGACGAAGACATCCGCATCTACGTCAACTCGCCCGGCGGCCACGTGGAATCGGGTGATTCCATCCACGACATGATCAAGTTCATCAAGCCGAAGGTCTGGATGATCGGCACGGGCTGGGTCGCTTCCGCCGGCGCGCTGATCTATGTCGCGGCTCCGAAGGAACGGCGCATCTGCCTGCCGAACACCCGCTTCCTGCTCCATCAACCGTCGGGCGGCACGCGCGGCATGGCTTCCGACATCGAGATCCAGGCACGCGAGATCATCAAGATGAACGAGCGGCTGATCAAGATCTTCGCCAAGGCCACCGGCCAGAGCGAGGAGAAGATCGCCAAGGACATCGACCGCGACTATTGGCTGTCGGCCGAAGAGGGCGTGGCATACGGGCTCGCGTCCCGCGTCGTCGTGAACCAGTCCGAGATCGGCTGAACATTCCAGCATTATCACGCAAAGGCCCGCCGACGAACTCGGCGGGTTTTTTTGTCGCCGGGGCTGGTGATATCCCGCGAGCGAACGGCTGCCTCCCCGCGCCGGTATGGCGTCTTCCTTTTGGCCGTACCGTTTTTGGCATCGGTTGATCTTGCCATCTGGCGGTTCGCCATGTTCGATGGTGCCTCCCTTCGGCGAGTCCCGCACCATGCTCAAGGAATTTTCGATTCCGGCCCTGATGATGGGCCTGCTCACAGCCTTTGTCGGCTTCATCAGTTCATTTGCGGTCATCGTGCAGGGGCTCCAGGCCATGGGCGCGGACGCGCCGGAAGTGGCCTCGGCGCTGCTGGCGCTGTGCTTTGCGCAGGCGGTCCTTGCGATCTTCTTCTCGATCCGCCACCGGATGCCGATCATGATGGCGTGGTCGACGCCGGGCGGGGCGCTGCTGGCGACCACCGGCGCCATCGAGGGGGGCTTTCCTGCGGCAGTCGGGGCGTTCGTGATCTGCGGGGTGCTGATCACGCTGACGGGACTTCTGCGTCCGCTCGGGCGGGCGATCCGGGCGATTCCACCGGCCCTTGCGAATGCGATGCTGGCCGGCATCCTGCTCGGTCTCTGTCTTGCTCCCGTCAAGGCGATCGCGTTCGACGCGGCACTCGGCCTGCCGATCGTCCTCACATGGATCGTCGTCGTTTCCAGATGGCGGCTCTGGGCGGTGCCGGCGGCGCTCGGCATGCTGGTCCTGGTCCTGATCGTCGGGGTCGACCTGCCGACCGATGCCGTGGCGCAGATCGGCGGGGCGATCCGTCCCGACCTTACCTTCGTGGCACCGGTGTTTACCTGGCACGGCTTCGTTTCGGTCGCGGTGCCGCTGTTCATCGTCACCATGGCCTCCCAGAACATCCCCGGCATCGCGATCCTCAGGGCCCATGGCTATGAACCCCCGCCCGGACCGCTGTTTGCCGCAACGGGGATCTTTTCGGCGGTCTGCGCCTTCTTTGGCAGCCTGCCCGTCAACATGGCAGCGATCACCGCCGCGATGTGCGCCAGCGAGGATGCCCATCCGGATCCGGCTCGCCGTTACTGGGCGGCGATCGTTGGCGGCGGGGCCTATATCGGCCTCGGCCTGATTGCCGGTGGAGTGATCGCCTTCGTCTCGCTCGCCCCGCCAATCCTCCTGCAGGCGGTTGCCGGCCTGGGGCTCATCAGCGCGTTCGCCAGTTCGGCCTTCGCCGCCTATCGGGACCCCGAAAGCCGGGAAGCCGCGGCCATCACTTTCCTGGTCACGTCCTCCGGCCTGTCGTTCGGCGGCATATCAGGAGCGTTCTGGGGTCTTGTGGCCGGCGGACTGATGATGGGGCTGCAGCGGATGGTGGCGCGCCGGGCGAATTGAGGGGCGTACCGGATTGCGACCGGCGGCCTTGTCAGGACCATGTGGGATGGTTATAGATTCACCCCATGACCATGACAGGCGCGATCATGTCCAGCCGTTTTGCCGCCCGCTGCACCGCAGCCGGGGCGACGGTTCTCGCGCCTCTCTCGCTTCTTAGCCTCGACCTTACGCGCGGTTGCCGGGTCCGTTGAGGAGCGCCCGGCGGCCGAAAAGCCATTGCCGGCGCAAGAGCTCCTCTCACACACCTCCAAGATGACACCAG
>JAEZHO010000167.1 GCA_023416545.1 Pseudomonadota bacterium | reverse complement strand
GCAAGGTCCCTCATTACCTCGATAGGCAGCCGTACGGCCGTCATCGGCCTGATGTCGGGATTTCTGTTCGGAATATCCGGCGTCTCCTACCGCTACGCCTCGCTGTCGCTGGCGCAGAGCCTGCCGGTGCCCGATCCCGTCGTCCAGGCGGGTTACACGCTGATGATCGTGATCATCATGCAGGCGCTCGCGATGCTCGTGTGGATCGTGCTGCGGGAGCGCGAGGAACTGGGCAAGGTCGTTGCCGCCTGGCGCCCGGCGGCGCTGGTCGGCTTTGTCGGGGCGACGGCATCCTTCGGCTGGTTCACCGCGATGACGCTTCAGCCGGCGGCGGTCATCAAGGCGCTGGCGCAGGTGGAAATGCTCTTCACCTTCGCCTCGTCCGTCTTCATCTTCAAGGAGCATATCAACCGGCTGGAGATCGCCGGCTGCGTGTTGATCGTTCTGGGGATCCTGGCGCTGGTCCTGATCTGATCAGGGGACGATCAGTGTTCCGGCGCCGCCTTCGGTGAAGATCTCGAGCAGCACGGAATGGGCCGCCTTGCCGTTGAGGATGACGACGCCCTGCACGCCTGCCCTGATGGCGTCGATGCAGGTTTCGACCTTGGGGATCATGCCCCCGGAAATCGTCCCGTCCTTGATCAGCGCCTGCGCCTCGGCGACCGAAAGTTCCTTGATGAGTTGCTTGTTCTTGTCGAGAACGCCCGGCACGTCCGTCAGGAACAGCAGGCGGGTCGCCCTCAGTGCCCCGGCGATCGCGCCGGCGAAGGTGTCCGCGTTGATGTTGTAGGTCGCGCCGTCCCGGCCGGGTGCAACGGGTGCGATGACGGGGATCATCTCCGATTTGGCAAGCAGGTCGAGCAGCGTCCGGTCGACCTCCACGACTTCACCGACGAAGCCGAGATCGAGCACCCGCTCGATGTTGGAATCCGGATCGATGATGGTCTTCTTCGCCTTCTCGGCGAAGACCATGTTGCCGTCCTTGCCGCACAGTCCGATCGCCCATTCGCCCGTCTGGTTGATGAGCGCGACGATCTCCTTGTTGATGGAGCCGGCCAGGACCATTTCGACGATCTCGACCGTCTTGGCGTCCGTGACGCGCAGCCCGCCCTCGAATTTTGATTCGATCCCCATCTTGTTCAGCATGGCGCCGATCTGCGGGCCGCCGCCGTGGACCACGATCGGGTTCACGCCGGATTGCTTGAGGAGCGCGATGTCGGCTGCAAACGCCTTACCGAGATCGTTGTCGCCCATGGCGTGCCCGCCATACTTCACGACGATCGTCTTGTTCTCGTAGCGCTGCATGTAGGGCAGCGCCTGGGCCAGAAGTTTCGCCTGGAGTTCGCTGTCGGTCGCGCTCATGGAGATCCCTGTGTTTTTGATCGGCGCGTTTTAGCGCAGGTTCGTGACGGATGAAACCGGCCGCGGTCGCGGCGTTTATACGGAAGGATAGCCGACCGTGTCGGCAATGGTCCGGCGGAGTTCATCGAGCCCTTTGCCCTTTTCGGAGGACGTGGCGATGATCTCGGGGTAGGCGGCCGGACGCTTGCGGATCTTTTCCGTAGTTTCGGAAATCAGCCGGGGCACGCCCGCCTCCTTGATCTTGTCCGTCTTGGTTAGAACGATCTGGTAGGACACGGCAGCCTTGTCGAGGAGGTCGAGGACTTCCTCGTCTTTTTTCATGATGCCGTGGCGGCTGTCGATCAGCACGTAGACACGCTTCAGCGTCGCCCTGCCGCGGAGATAATCGAAAACCAGCTTGGTCCAGGCGTCCACCTGGTCCTTCGGTGCCTGCGCATAGCCGTAGCCCGGCATGTCGACGAGCGCCATCGGCGGCAGGTCGCCACCCTCGCCGGAATATCCCTCCGGCACGAAATAGTTGAGTTCCTGCGTGCGGCCCGGCGTGTTCGACGTCCGTGCAAGGCCCTTGTGACCGACAAGGGCGTTGATCAGCGACGACTTGCCGACATTCGAGCGTCCGGCGAAGGCGACTTCCAGCGGCCCCTCCGGAGGAAGGAACTTCAGGGAGGGAACGCCGCGGATGAAGATCCAGGGGCGGCCGAAGAGCGGCTTTTCGTCCGGGGTCGTGGTCGCGGGCATGATGGTCTCGTTTCCGTGTCTGTCGAGGGGCAGGGCTTCCCGGTTTTGCTCCCACTTGTCAAGCTGCGGCCGGTCGGCACCGTGTCCCGAAAAGAAAAAGCCCCGGGGCGTGCCGGGGCTTTTTCGCTGTTACTTGTTGGGCGCCGGCTTTCGCCGGAACAGGGACTTGATGTTGTCGAAGAGCTCGATCTTCGCCCCGTGACGCTTCATGATCAGCGCCTGCTGCATGATCGACAGCGTGTTGTTCCAGGCCCAGTAGATCACCAGGCCGGCCGGGAAGGTTGCCAGCATGAAGGTGAAGACCAGCGGCATCCAGTTGAAGATCATCGCCTGTGTCGGATCCGGCGGCGTCGGGTTCATGCGCATCTGCAGCCACATGGTGATGCCCATGATCAGCGGCCATACGCCGATGAGCAGGAAGCCAGGGACACCGAAGGGCAGGAGGCCGAACAGGTTGAAGAGCGACGTCGGATCGGGTGCCGACAGGTCCTGGATCCAGCCGAAGAACGGCGCGTGGCGCATCTCGATGGTGACGTAGATCACCTTGTAGAGCGCGAAGAAGACCGGGATCTGCAGGAGGATCGGCCAGCAGCCGGCGATCGGATTGATCTTCTCCTCCTTGTAGAGCTGCATCATCGCCTGCTGCATGGCCATGCGGTCATCGCCATGCTTGGCCTTCAGCTCCTCCATTTTCGGCTGCACGCGCTTCATGTTGGCCATGGAGGCGTACTGCTTGCTGGCAAGCGGGAAGAAGATCGCCTTGACGACGATGGTCGTCAGCAGGATCGCAACGCCGAAATTGCCGAAGTAGCGGAAGAAGAAGTCCATCAGGTGGAACATCGGCTTGGTGATGAAGTAGAACCATCCCCAGTCGATCAGAAGCTCGAAGCGCGGGATCGAGTACTGTTCCTCGTACTGGTCGACGAGCGGAACTTCCTTGGCGCCTGCGAAGATCAGGTTGGTGACTTCCACCGTTTCGCCCGGCGCGACCGTCAGTGCATCGCTCCGGAAGTCGGCCTGGTAGCGCGGCTGGCCGTCCTTGAAGTGGGAGAAGCGGGACTCGTAGGGGAGCGACTGCGGCGGGACCAGCGTGGCGGCCCAGTACTTGTCCGTGATGCCGAGCCATCCGCCGGTCGCCTTGGCGTTGGCGACCGCTTCCTCGTCGACGTCGTCGTAGCTTTCCTCGATCAGCCCGTTCTCGCCGAGCACGCCGATGAAGCCTTCGTGAATAACGTAGACGGAAGGCGTTGCCGGCTTGTTGTAGCGCGTGACGCGGCCGTAGGGCGCGAGCGAGATCGCTTCGGCCGTCGGGTTCTCGATCTTGTCCGTGACGTTGAGCAGGTAGTGCTCGTCCACCGAGATGGTGCGCGTGAAGACCACGCCCTTCTCGTTGGTGAAGGTGAGGACGACCGGGGTGTCCACCCTCAGCTTGTCGCCGCTTGCCAGCGTCCATTGCGTGGACGGGCCGGGCACCGAGCCGGAATCGTCGCTCTGGACGAAGCCGAGTTCGGTGAAATAGCCGTCGGCGGTATTTGCAGGCGAGAACAGCGTGATGATCGGGCTCTTGTCGTCGACCGTCTCGTGGTAATCGCGCAGCTTCAGGTCGTCGAAGCGCGCCCCGACGAGGTTGATGGAGCCGGACAGGGCGGGCGTATCGATGGCAACGCGCGGGCTAGCCGCCACGGCCTGCTCGCGGTTCTGCGTCGCCTGGGCCTGGCTGGCGCCCGGAAGGCTGCCGCTCACGGTTGCGCCCGGGCTTTCAGGCGTTACCGGCTGCGCGGATTCGCCCTGCAGTGCCTGCTGCGCCTCGAGTGCCCGCTGCTGCGCTTCCATCCTCGGGTTCATGTAGAGGAATTGCCAGGCAAGGACGATCACCACCGAGAGGGCGATCGCAATAAGGTAATTGCGGTTCTTTTCCATCATGCTTTCCTGGAGCGGGTCTCCTCAGACCGTTTCGGTCTCGGCCGGCCGTCTATGCGCTCGGCAAGTTGTGCAGTGAGTTCTGCGAACGGTACCGTCAGGACCTCCCGTCGCGCGACAATGACATAGTCGTGTCCGGGCTTCATTGCAAACCCGACGCTCTGCCGCACCGCCTCTTTCAGGCGTCGGCGCATCCGGTTTCGCTCGACAGCGTTTCCGTGCTTCTTGGTGACGGTGAAGCCGGCCCGTGGCGGCGTCTCGGGCTCCTGCCGGTCCAGGACCTCGAGAAGGAAGGTCCGGCCTCTGCGGCTCTCACCCTTGCGCACAGCAAGAAACTGCGGCCGGCTTTTCAGCCGCCCGACAGTCGATTTGGTTTTCTTTTCGGTCGTCATTGCCCGGTTGTCGGGCACGGCCGGCCCTTAGGCCGACAGACGCTTGCGGCCGCGTGCGCGACGAGCTGCAAGAACCTTGCGGCCGCCGTTCGTCGCCATGCGGGCGCGGAAGCCGTGACGGCGCTTGCGGACAAGCTTGGACGGTTGATAGGTACGCTTCGACATTATTTAAACACCGCGGTGTGCGGCCCTTCTTGATTGCCTTGCGGCAGAGCGTTTCGAAAACGTCCGCCAACAACTCGCAGTCGCGCGAGCCCGGGGAGGCTGAACGTGGGCGGCTTATAAGGGAAAGACGCCACAAAAGTCAATCACGGGCCGGCGGGAGCCAACTCGGCTTGCGTGGAGGGTTGGTCGACCAATTTTGGCGAAGCAACCCAGTGCTCCACCCTTCCCCAGTAAATGAGGGACAAAATTTCACGTCTCGGGCGTAAATGACAAGTCCTGAAGCAAAACGGTTCTCATTCCCGCCACTTAGTCACGCTCATGCAATCTTTTATCGGCCTGACCAGTTTTTATGCTCAAGCATTTCTTAATCGCTGCATGCCAATTCTCGCAACCGGTGGAGGGGTGCTCGCAGAGCCTCTGTCTGTAATCTGGCTTGGAAGGGAATGCGATGAGAATTCGAGGGAAGATCAACCTGCTCGTTGGTCTCATGAGTGCGGTGACGCTGATCGTCGGTGGGATATCCATCTTCGCGCTGACGCAATCCCGCTCGCTGATGCAGACATATGAGGCGGCCGCCCAGCGGGCTCACATGGGAGAAAGCCTGAACAGGCTGGTGACCGGGGTCGTCATGGAGTCGCGCGGCATATACGCCTCCGATACGAAGGAAGACGCCGTCAAGTTCGGCGACGGACTTTTGAACAACCTCCAGAAGATGGACGTTTTGCTTGCGGACTGGAAGTCCCGGATCCCCGACAGCCAGCAGGCCGCCTTTGCGAGCCTCGTTGCACGCGCGGGAGAGTTCAAGGCATTTCGCACCGAAACGGTAAAGCTCGGCCTGGAAACCGGCCCCGAGGCAGCTAACGTGCAGGGCAATAACGAGGCGAATCGGGCCAACCGCAAGCAGTTCCAGGCGGAAATCGATGCCGTGGTCGATGCGGACCTCGCGGAACTCGAGGCCGTCAATGCCGAAGTCGATCAGTTCGGCCGGCTGGTCGTGCTGCTCCTCTCGGCGGTCACGCTCTTCGGTGTCGCCGCCGGTGCCGGCCTCGGCCTCTACATGGGCCGCCGCCAGCTGAGTGGACCGATCATCGACCTCACCGCTTCCATGAAGCGTGTCGCCGATGGTGACTTCGATACGGAAATCCCCGGTCGTGGCCGCGCCGACGAAATCGGAGAGATGGCCGATGCGGTGGAGATCTTCAAGCAGAACGGCATCCAGGTCGCCCGCATGAACGAGCATGAGAGCGGGAGCCGCGCACGCAGCGACGAACTTCGCTCGCGGATGGAGGCGGTCGTGGGGGCCGCGGCTAACGGTGACTTCACCCTTCGGATCGACAAACGCTTCGGCGAGGAGAGCCTGGATAACTTCGCCCGCAACGTGGACAGCCTGATGGATAGCGTCGAGGCAGGCGTTTCGGAGACCGGTCGCGTCGTCAAGTGCCTCGCCCAGGGCGACCTTACCCAGACCATGTCGGGCAGTTTCCACGGCGCCTTCGCGGAACTGCAGGCCAACGTCAACGCGGCAGTCGCAAGCCTTCGCGACACCATGCAGAACGTAAGGGTCAGCTCCGGAACGATCAGCAGCAGTTCCAACGAACTGAGCAGCGCGACGAACGATCTTTCCAGGCGCACCGAACAGCAGGCGGCCGCCCTGGAGGAAACCTCGGCGGCGCTTGACCAGATCACGGCCGTGGTCCGCACCTCGACCGAGCGAGCCCAGGAAGCAACCGTCATGGTGGGCGAAGCGAACGAGAGCGCCGTCGCGTCCGGTGCCGTCGTTCGCAGCGCGGTCGAGGCCATGGGTCGCATCGAGCAGGCCTCGCGCGAGATCGCCCAGATTACCAACGTGATCGACGAGATCGCCTTCCAGACGAACCTTCTGGCGCTCAACGCCGGTGTGGAGGCTGCGCGTGCAGGAGAGGCCGGCAAGGGCTTCGCCGTCGTCGCCCAGGAAGTTCGGGAGCTCGCCCAGCGCTCCGCGGCCGCCGCCAAGGACATCAAGGGTCTGATCACCAAGTCGGGCGAGGAGGTCGCCGGCGGCGTTCGCCTGGTCCAGAAGACGGGAGAAGCCCTGTCCGAGATCGAGGCCCGCGTTATGCGGATCAACGAACACATCCACTCGATCGCAGTGGCCGCAAAGGAGCAGGCGACCGGACTGCAGGAGGTCAATACCGCCATCAACCAGATGGACCAGGTGACGCAGCAGAACGCCGCAATGGTCGAGGAAACCTCGGCCGCCACGCAGAAGCTCTCCTCGGAGGCCGGCGGATTGTTCTCGGTGGTCTCCCGGTTCCATCTGGGAGACGCGGGCCTGGCACAGGCTCGTGCCGTTCCCGCACCCGCCCCGGCGGCGAAACCCTCGACATCCGGAAACGGGCTCGGACGGGCGCGTCCGGCTTCGGAGACTGATCGTCCCCATGCATCGCCTGCCCGCGCGATGACGGGCGCGATTGCCAAGGCATTGGGTGTCGGCAGGACCGCGACGGCGGCAGCCGCTGCACCGGGTGCGGACTGGGAGGAGTTCTGACCGGTCCAGTCTTGTGGACGATAGAAGCAGGCCGAGGGCTCTCCCCCCGGCCTGCTTCTGTTTGTACGCGCGGGAAAAACTGCTACAACGGGCCGGGGCGACGAATGGACGCGCTGCCACAGGGGGTGGCGGCAACGACGGAGATCCGCATGAGCGGAGAAGTCGATAACGAAATTGGTGCACCCCCCGAGCGCGAAGCGCCTGAGAGGATGCCGCGCCTTTTCCACGGCCTTTCCGGGCGGCTGCTCTGGCTGACCGTGGCCTTCGTCATGCTTGCCGAAATCCTCATCTTCGCGCCGTCCGTGGCGGGAATGCGCATGAGCTGGCTGCGGGACAGGCTCGATACCGCGGCGGCGGCCGGCGTGGTCATCGATGGCCTGCGCCCCTCGGAACTTCCCCGGAGCGTCCAAGACGACACGCTGCTCGCCACCGGTGCCAAGGTGGTGGCGCTCAGGAAGGACGGAACCTCGAGCCTGCTTGCAGCCGTCGATACACCGCCCCAGATCGATGATCAGTACGACCTCTCGGACGTATCTTTGCTGGAGTCCATCCGTGACGCGATGCGCACCCTGCTTTTCGGCGGCGGACGGGTGATGCGCGTGCTTGGCCCCATCGGCGAGACGGACATGGTTATCGAGGTGGTGATGACCGATGATGCGTTGCGCAAGGAGATGATCGGCTACGCGCAGATGATGTTCGTCCTGTCGCTTGTCATATCCCTGATCACCGCCGTGCTGATCTTCCTTGCCATCAACCGGATGATGATCCGGCCGATCCGCCATCTCGCGCGCAGCATGCAGCTTTTTTCGGAGCGTCCCGAGGATCCGGGCAGGCTGTTCCGCCCCGATGGCGCCAGGGGCGAACTCGCCGTCGCCGGACACCACCTCCTGGAAATGCAGGTCGAGCTTCAGCGGACCCTCAAGCAGCAGAAGAACCTCGCCGATCTCGGGCTCGCGGTGTCGAAGATCAATCACGACATGCGCAACATCCTCGCCTCCGCGCAGCTCATGTCCGACCGCCTCGTGGATGTCGACGATCCGATGGTGCGAAGGTTCGCGCCGAAGCTTCTGCGCACGATCGATCGCGCCGTCGGCTATACCAGCGAGGTGCTCTCCTATGGCCAGGCGACCGAGTCCGCGCCCAAGCGCCGCGTCCTGCGCCTCGCCGAGCTGTGCCAGGACGTTCGCGACATGCTGGCCCTCGATCCCGACAGCGGCATCGAGTTCCAGGATCAGGTTCCGGGCGAGCTCGAGATCGATGCCGACAGCGACCAGCTCTTCCGCGTCATCCACAACATCTGCCGGAATGCCGTGCAGGCGCTCGTCGTCTTTCACCCCGACGATCCGGCAACCATCCGGAGGATCACCGTCACGGCGCAGCGCGTCGGCAGCGTGGTGGGCATCACCATAGACGACACCGGGCCGGGCATGCCGCGCAAGGCGAAGGAAAACCTCTTCGCGGCCTTCCGCGGCGCAGCCCGCTCCGGCGGCACCGGGCTCGGGCTCGCCATTGCGCGCGAACTCGTGCTCGCCCACGGAGGGACGATCGCACTCGTCGAAAAACCCGGCCCCGGCACCCAGTTCCGGATAGAGATCCCCGACCGGCCGGTCGCTCTCGACGACTATCGCATGCGCGCCGGCGCCTGAATTTCTTCGATAAACGGCCTGCACTGGCGCTTGATCGGCAAAAATCGGACCTGCGACGGAAAAGCGCTTGCAATCATCCGGAGGACGTTTTAGAGGATCGCCACGCAAGCGGCGACGCCGTTAGCAGACGCACCCGTAGCTCAGCTG
>JAEZHO010000077.1 GCA_023416545.1 Pseudomonadota bacterium | reverse complement strand
ACCGAAGCGCTGGAACAGTCCGGCTTTTCCGTGCTGATCGCCACGTCGGGACAGGCGGCGCTCAACATCGTCGATCGCATAACGCCGGATCTCATCCTTCTCGACGCCGTGATGCCGGCGCTGGACGGCTTTGCAACCTGCCGGCGGCTGAAGGCCAACCCTTCCATCTCTCAGGTACCGGTGATCTTCATGACCGGGCTCACCGAGACGGAGCACGTGGTCCATGCGCTCGATTCCGGCGGCGTCGACTATCTGACCAAGCCGATCGACATCGACGAGTTGCGGGCACGCATACGTGTGCATCTCGCTAACGCCCGTTCGGCGCAAAGCGCCCGCGTCGCGCTCGATGCGGCCGGCCGCCATCTCCTCGCGGTTCGCAACGATGGCAGCATCCACTGGTCGACGCCACAGGCGATGCGGCTCTTCGATGCCGCCATGGGAAGCGAGACGGGCCTGGACGGGCTGGCGGCCCGCCTTGCCGAATGGCTAGCCGGACGGGCGCAGGAAGGTGCATCGCGCGACACTTCCTTCGCGCTTGCCCAGGATGGCGATACCAGCCTGGATTTCAATTTTCTCGGAGCAATCGGACCGGACGAGTTCCTCTTCCGCCTCAGTGGCTCCGGGCCCCGCTCGGGTTCGGCCATGCTGCGCCAGCATTTCAGCCTCACGGCGCGTGAATCGGAAGTGCTCGAATGGATCGCCAAGGGCAAGTCGAACCGCGACATCGGCGACATTCTCGGCCTCTCCTCCCGTACGGTGAACAAGCACCTGGAGCAGATCTACGTGAAGCTCGGCGTCGAAAACCGTGCCTCGGCCGCGGTGAAGGCCGCGCAGGTTCTCTATTCGATGTAGATCGGAACCTTGATCAGGGACCCTTCGGCGGAACGTCCTTCGTCTCGTCGTCGAGTCTTGCCTTGGCGGGCACAACGGGATTGTTCTCGAACCGGTCGCGGTGAAGCGCGGCCCTTGCCAGAAGCATGAAGGTTACCGGCGTCGTTATGGTGATGAACAGCCCGATGAGTATCTCATGGGCGACGATGCGGCCTCCCGCCAGGCTGAAGAACAGGATCGACGCCGTCATGATGCCACCCGTACCCCAGCTGGTGGACAGTGTCGGCGGGTGGAGGCGCTCGTAGAAGTTGGGAAGGCGCAGGAATCCGATTGCGCCGACGAGTGCAAGCCCCGCGCCCACCAATAGGAAGAAGGCGACGAGCAGTGCTCCCCACAGCGGGATGTCGGCAGCCGAATAGATCATTCGATGACCTCCCCGCGCATCAGGAATTTCGCCAGCGCCACCGTCGCCACGAAGCCGAGCAGGCCGATCACGAGCGAGGCCTCGAAATAGACGGTCCTTCCGGTCCCGATGCCGAATGTCGCGAGAAGCAGCATCGCGTTCACGTAGAGCGCATCGAGGCCGATGATCCGGTCCTGCGCGCGCGGGCCGTAGAACATCCGGACCGAGGCGACGGCCATCGCGATCATCAGCATGATCTGCGCAAGGCTGACGGCGGTGAAGATGATGATTGCGCTCATGCGAATATCTCCATCAACAGCTTCTCGTAGCGGTTCTTGATGAGGTCTCGCCATTCCGCTTCGTCCGCCAGGTCGAAGACATGGATCAGCACCGAGCGTTCCCGCGAGTCATACTCCAGCCATGCGGATCCCGGGGTGCTGGTCAGGATGACGGCAAGAACGGCGAGCGCCGTCGGGTCATCGATGTCGAGCGGCAGGTTGATGAAAGAGGAGTGCCGGCCGGGCGGGCGGCCTCGCAGGATGATCCAGCAGACCGCCAGGTTTGAACGAACGACGTCAATCATCACGATCGCGAACAGCTTTGGTATCAGGTACCATTTGCGCAGCCGGGGCTTGCTCGGCTTCAGCGCCGCCATGGTCCACGAGGCGAAGACGGCGACCGTACCACCGAGAATGACGTTGCCGATGCTGAAGCTGGTCAGAAGCAGCCACATCAGGAGAAGCGCGACGGTGAGGAGCGGATAGGGAAACATCGGTCAGTCTCCTTCCGCTTGCCGCTGGAGGTCCCGCCACGATGGCAGCGGCTTCGTTCCCATGACCTCGTCCAGATAGGTTCCGGGCTTGGACGCCGAGCGCACGGCCGCCTCCATGTAGGCCAGCGCGGGTCCGGCATATACCGTCAGCGTCGCCAGAAGCCCGAGAAGCGCCAGGACCGGGACGACCTCGACCACGAGAACGCGCGGCACGGTGATCTCGATGGAGCTCCAGAAGGTCCGGATGCCCGCGCGAGTCAGGGCGATCAGCGTGGAGAGCCCGGCAAGCACGACGAGCGCTGCGACCGCCAAGGCCGGACCCGACGGAGGCACGCCGATCGATCCCGTCCCGATGATGGCAGACAGGATGCCGAGCTTGGCGACGAAACCGGAAAGCGGCGGCAGGCCCGCAAGCAGGATCGTGCAGGCGGCGAAGCAGACGCCCAGCATCGCCAGCGTCCCCGGCATGGTCACGCCGTCCAGTTCCTCGGGAATGTCCTCGTCCGCATCGCCATAGGCTTCCATGGTGACGGCAAGCACAGAGGCGCCCGCGCCCTGGCATCGCTCGACCAGTTCGACCAGCAGGAAGAATGCGCCAAGCGTCAGTGTGGAACTGAGCAGGTAGAGAAGCGCGCCGGAGGTCGCCGCCGCGTCGTTGAGGCCGATCACCGCAAGAAGGGTACCGGAGGAGACTAGCACCGAATAGGCACCGATCCGGGCCAGTGCCTGTGAGGCAAGGACGCCGATGATGCCGAAGGTAAGCGTCACCATGCCGCCATAGAGGAGTATGCTCGACCCGAAACCGGCGGACGGCCCGTCGGAGAAGAGGAGCATGACCAGGCGCAGGATGATGTAGATGCCCACCTTGCTCATCAGCGAGAAGATCGCCGCCACCGGGGCGGCGGCCACGCTGTAGGCGCTCGGCAGCCAGAAGCAGAGGGGCCACATCCCCGCCTTGACAAGGAAGGCGACCCCGAGAACCGCTGCTCCGGCTTCCATCAGCATCCGGCGATCAGGCTCGATGTTGGGAATGCGGGCCGCGAGATCGGCCATGTTGAGCGTGCCGGCCGTCCCGTAGATCAGGCTGACGCCGATCAGGAACAGGAGCGCCGCGGCCAGGTTCACGGCGATGTAGTGGAGGCCGGCCTTGACGCGCAGCGGGCCCGAGCCATGCAGCAGAAGACCGTAGGAGGCCGCGAGCATCACCTCGAAGAAGACGAAGAGGTTGAACAGGTCGCCGGTCAGGAAGGCGCCGTTCAGTCCCATCAGCAGAAACTGGTAGAGGCTGTGGAAGTGCGCCCCCGCCGAGTGCCACCGGGAGAGGGAGAAGATCAGCACCGGCACCGACAGTACCGCCGCAAGCGCCACCATGAGGGCGGAGAGGCGATCCAGCACCAGGACGATACCGAAGGGAGAGGCCCAGTTTCCGACCAGGTAGACCCCGTCGAAACTGCCGTCTGTGCCCACCACGCCGACGAGCAGAAGCGAAACCGCTGCCAGCGCGACGCAACTCGCAAGCGACACCATCGATTTCAGGACGCGCTGCCGTTCGGCGATGAACAGGAGGGCGGCGCCCGCGATGAGCGGCAGGAGGATCGGCAGAATGATGAGATGTTGGGACCAGTGCATCATCGTAGGTCGTTCCTGCCGTCGACATGGTCGCTTCCCGTCAGCCCGCGGGAGGCGAGGAGGACCACGAGGAACAGCGCCGTCGTCGCAAAGCCGATCACGATTGCGGTGAGAACCAGCGCCTGCGGAACGGGGTCGCTGATCGCCGCGGTCGAAACGCCGTCCATCAGCAGCGGCGGCTCGTCCGACTTCACGCCTCCAACGCCGAAGATGAAAAGGTTGACGGCGTAGGAAAGGAGCGAGAGGCCGACGATCACCTGGTAAGTGCGTGGACGCAGGAGCAGCCAGACGCCGCAGCCGGTCATGATGCCGATCGCAATGGAGAGGACGAATTCCATCAGCCGGCATCCTCCGCTTTCTTCTCGAGTGCGTTCAGGCGGTTGATGCGGATCGACTGGTGGGCCAGCGCGACGAGGATGAGGACCGTCGATCCGACGACCAGCATGAAGACGCCGAGGTCGAACAGCATTGCCGTCGCCGCCGGCACCTTGCCTATGAGCGGAAGTTCGAGATAACGCGAATGGGACGTCAGGAACGGATATTCGAGCAGCCATGCCCCCATTCCCGTCGCGGTGGCCACGAGCAGGCCGGACCCCATCCACCTGAGCGGCAGGATGCGGATGCGCTCCTCGGCCCATCGCGTACCGCCGGCGAGATACTGGAGGAGGAAGGCGATCGACATGGCGAGCCCCGCGGAGAAGCCGCCGCCCGGCAGGTCATGCCCGCGCATGAAGATGTAGATCGCGAAGGTGATGATGACCGGGAACAGCCATTGCATGATGACGGAGGGCACGAGCAGGTAGTCGCGGGCCGTGTCCCCTTCCGTCCGCTCGGGCTGCTGCTGATCGAACGCGGTCTGCACCCTCTGCTGCTCCGGAGGCTCGATACTGTCCGGGGCGGGACGGAAACGTCGCAGCAGCGCGTAGACGGTCAGCGCGACGATGCCGAGCACGGTGATTTCACCCAGCGTGTCGAAGCCGCGGAAATCGACGAGGATCACGTTGACGATGTTTCGACCACCGCCCTGGCTGTAGGCATTCTCGATGAAGAAGTTCGCGATCGCATCCGGAACGCTCATCGTCATGACCGCATAGGCCACGAAGGCCATCCCGACGCCGCAGACCACCGCCAGCGCGAAGTCGCGGAAGCGTCTGAACCGTGCCCGATAGGTCAGTTCATCCTTCAATTCCTCCGTGCGCTTGGGAAGCCAGCGCAGGCCGAGCAGGATGAGAACCGTGGTGACGATTTCGACGAGAAGCTGCGTGATGGCAAGATCGGGGGCCGAAAGCCAGACGAAGGTCATGCAGACGATGAGGCCCACGCCGCCGAGCATGACCAGCGACGCCAGTCGGTGATACTTGGCCAGATACGCCGTGCCGACGGCCAGGCAGGAGCCGATGATCCAGAGGCCGGAGAACGGCAAGTCTATACGGGATGGCTCGATCATCCGCGACTGGAAGCCGGAGAGATAGAGCGGCAAGAGCGCGGCAAGGAAGCCGATAAATGTGACCCAGCGCAGCTGCGGCTGAAGCGATCGCGTGCCGAGACGCGCTTCCAGCCCTCTTGCCCAGCGCCATGAGACGGTCACCAGGATGCGCTCGAAGATGCGGTGACCCCGGAGATGGCGGAAGAGCGGCGGACCGTCCTCGCATTTCGCGAGATACCCCCGGAAGAGGAGGTAGATCGCAACGCCGGCCGCAAGCGCAAGCCCGCTCATCAGCAGCGGCGTGTTGAAGCCGTGCCAGACGGAGAGGCTGTAGTGCGGCATTGTCTGGCCAAGCACGCTCGCCGCCGCCACGTGGAGAAACGGTCCGATGGTGATGTTGGGTATGATGCCGACGACGAGACAGGCGACCACGAGGAACTCGATCGGGAAGCGCATCCAGTGCGGCGGCTCGTGGGGTATCCCCTTCGGCAGATCCGCGCGGAACGGCCCAAAGAAGACCGCATGGATGAAGCGCAGGGAGTATGCGACGCTGAATGCACTGGCAACGACCGCGAAATAGGGAAGCGCCGCATCCATCATCGAGTCGGCGTGCGTCTCCACCGATTCCGCGAAGAACATTTCCTTGGAGAGGAAGCCGTTCAGGAGCGGCACGCCGGCCATGGCCGCACTGGCGATCATCGCGAGCCGGCCGGTTATGGGCAGGTATTTCAGGAGCCCGCCGAGCTTGCGGATGTCGCGCGTGCCCGTCTCATGGTCGATGATCCCCGCGGCCATGAACAGAGACGCCTTGAATGTCGCATGGTTGACCATGTGGAAGATCGCGGCGACCGTTGCCAGCGGACTATCCAGGCTGATCAGGGTGGTGATCAGCCCGAGGTGGCTGATGGTCGAGTAGGCGAGCAGTCCCTTCAGGTCCTGCTGGAACATCGCGAAATAGGCGCCGAGCACGAGGGTGGTGACGCCGGCGACGCCGACCAGAAGATACCACTCATAGGTCCCCGACAACGCCGGCGACATTCGGACGAGCAGGAACACGCCCGCTTTCACCATGGTCGCCGAATGGAGGTACGCGGATACGGGCGTCGGAGCCGCCATCGCCGAAGGCAGCCAGAAGTGGAACGGAAACTGCGCGCTCTTGGTGAATGCGCCCACCAGGACGAGCACCAAGGCCGTCAGGTAGAGCGGATGGGCGCGGATCTGGTCGCCGGCGGCAAGGATGGCGTCGAGCTCGTAGCTGCCAACGATCGAGCCTAGGATCAACAGGCCGACAAGCAGGCAGAAGCCGCCCGTTGCCGTGATCGTCAGCGCCATGCGCGCACCATCCCTGGCGGCGGGATTGTGGTGCCAGTAGCTGATCAGCATGAACGACGAGAGGCTCGTCAGTTCCCAGAAGATGGACAGCAGGATGACGTTGCCGGAGATCAGGATCCCCAGCATCGAGCCCATGAACGCGAGAAAGAAGGAAAAGAAACGCGGAACCGGATCCTGGTCCGACATGTAGTAGCGGGCGTAAAGCACCACCAGCAGGCCGATGATCGCAACCAGCATGGAAAACAGCCAGGCGAGGCCATCCATCCGCAGGGTGAAGTTTATCCCCAGCTGCGGCAGCCACGGGATTTCCAGGCGCACCACCTCCCCTGCCGCTATGGCGGGATAAAGGGCAGCGGTTGCAATGATGACGCAAGCGCAGACTGCCCCGGCTATGGAGGCAGGCAACAGCTTCGAATCCGTCCGCAATGCGAGTGCGACGACCACGCTGCCGACGAAGGGCAGCGCGACGGCAAGAAGGAGAAGTGCGGCTTCGGTGGTTATCCCAATACCTTGTTTCCCGTCATGGCTTCGCAAATCGCCCCAAATGGGCTATATGCTTCAATATGGTAGGAGATTTGTGATGGGTCAAGCCACCAAAGACACCGTAATCACACCAGCCTTGTGTCGGGCTGCACGGGGTCTGCTGGACTGGACGCAACAGCAACTCTCCGAGCGATCCAGCGTCTCCCGGAGCACGATCCGGGACTTCGAGGGCGGCCGCCACGGATTACACCAGTCTACCGCGATTCAGCTACGACGGAC
>JAEZHO010000004.1 GCA_023416545.1 Pseudomonadota bacterium | reverse complement strand
CCGAACGTCTTCGGCTTCATGGCGCGCCAGACGAACGCCTTCTTCTCGCGCCCGCCGGCAGGCTTCGTGCTGGCGCGGGAGAGCGCCGGTGAAGCCGAGATCCTGACGGTCGCGGTCGCCGAAAAGTTCGAGCGGTCCGGCCTCGGTTGGCGCCTGATGCAGGCAACCCTGCGAGAGGCGGAGCAGCGGGGCGCCGAAGAGATGTTCCTGGAGGTCGAAGCCGCCAACACGCCGGCTGTCCGGCTTTACCGGAAGCTAGAATTCCTGACGGTTGCCGAGCGTCCGGCCTACTACGAAGGCGAGGGTGGGCAACGGTCCTCGGCGCTTGTCATGAGGCGCAATCTTCGGTAGTTCCACCGGATAGATAATGAACGAGGCGGCAACGTCATGACAGATCTTTCCAAGACGCTGGAGGAACTGTGCGCCGACAAGGGCATGCGCATGACGGAGCAGCGCCGGGTCATCGCGCGCATCCTGCAGGAATCGGATGATCACCCCGATGTCGAGGAACTCCACCGTCGCGCCGCCGCCGTCGACCCCCGCATTTCCCTGTCTACCGTCTACCGGACCGTGAAACTGTTCGAGGACGAGGGCATCATTGAGAAGCACGATTTCCGCGACGGCCGTTCCCGCTACGAGACGGTGCCCGAGGAGCACCACGATCACATGATCGACGTCGATACCGGAACGGTCATCGAATTCCATTCTCCCGAGATCGAGGCGCTCCAGGAGCGGATTGCCCGCGAGCATGGCTTCCGTCTCGTCGGACATCGCCTGGAACTCTATGGCGTGCCTCTCGACAAGGACCCCGCTTGATCACCTGGCTGCGGATTGGCTTCGTCGTCGTCTCGCTTGCGGTGGTCACGCTGGTGCTCCTGCCGTTCCAGCTCGTCGGGCTCGCGTTCGACCTCAGGCTTCGCCGCTACATCCCGCGCTACTGGCACCGCGCCGCCTGCTATCTCCTCGGCATCCGAATACATGTCCACGGCGAACCGGAGCGGCGGCGACCGTTGATGCTTGCCTCCAACCACGCGTCCTGGCAGGACATCCTCGTTCTCGGCGCGATTGCAGATGTGGCCTTCATCGCGAAGTCGGAAGTCGCGGCCTGGCCCGTCTTCGGTGTGCTGGCCAAGCTGCAGAAGACTATCTTCGTGGCCCGTGAGCAGAAGCGACAGGCGGGGCGTCAGGTCAACGAGATTGCGCAACGGATGAAGGCCGGCGAGATCGTCGTGCTCTTTCCCGAAGGTACGACGTCGGACGGAAATCGCGTCCTGGAAATCAAGTCGGCGCTGTTCGGTGCAGCCGCGGCCGCTGTCCCCGAAGTGCCCGGCAACGTCGTCCACATCCAGCCGGTCGCCATTGCCTACACGCGGGTGCAGGGCATGCCGATGGGGCGCTATCATCGGCCGATCGCAGCCTGGCCGGGCGATATAGAACTTGTTCCCCATCTGATGGGGGTGCTGAAGGCGCAGGCGATCGACGTCGATGTCTCCTTCGGGAACACGATCGAGTTTCGCGCCGGAGACAATCGCAAGGTGCTGAGTGCGAGTGTCGCGGCACAGATCCGCCGCATGCTGCTTGCCGCGTTGCGCGGTCGCGACATCTAACAAATCCTTCTATTGCGGCACATCTTGCGATAAAGAGCCGGCCATGAGCACCGATACCGCAACAACTCCTGAGATCGTGGACAAGGCTGGCGCCGTCAATATGCGGAAGGTCTTCATCAAGACCTATGGCTGCCAGATGAACGTCTATGATTCCGTGCGCATGGGTGACGCGCTCGCCAGCGAAGGCTATGTGCCGACCGAGGAGATGGAAGACGCGGACCTCATCCTCCTGAACACCTGCCATATCCGGGAAAAGGCGGCGGAGAAGGTCTATTCGGCGCTGGGCCGCCTGAGGGACATGAAGCAGGCCCGCAATGCAAACGGCCAGGAGCTGATGATTGGCGTTACCGGCTGTGTCGCGCAGGCGGAAGGCGAGGAAATTCTCCGGCGCGCGCCTGCAGTCGACGTCGTCGTCGGGCCGCAGACCTATCACCGTCTTCCCGATGCGCTGCGCCGCGCTCGCCAGGGAACCCGGGTCGTCGACACCGACTACGCGGTGGAGGACAAGTTCGAGCATCTGCCCGCCACCGAAAAGTCGCGCATCCGCGCCCGCGGCGTCACGGCTTTCCTCACCGTGCAGGAAGGGTGCGACAAGTTCTGCACCTTCTGCGTGGTCCCCTATACCCGAGGGGCCGAAGTCTCGCGCCCGCTTCACCAGATCATGGACGAGGCGCGTCGCCTGGTGGAGGCGGGAGTGCGCGAGATCACCCTTCTCGGCCAGAACGTCAATGCATGGCGCGGCGAGGGGCCGAATGGCCGCCAATGGGGTCTCGGCGACCTGCTCTATGGTCTGGCCGAGGTGCCGGGGCTCGCGCGGCTGCGCTACACCACCAGTCATCCGCGGGACATGGATGATCGCCTCATCGAAGCTCACCGGGATCTGCGCTTGCTGATGCCCTACCTGCACCTTCCGGTCCAGTCGGGCTCCGATCGCATCCTGAAGGCAATGAACCGCCGGCACACCGGGGAAGAATACCTGCGCCTCATCGACCGCATCCGCACGGCACGGCCGGATATCGCGATGTCGGGGGATTTCATCGTTGGTTTTCCCGGCGAGAGCGACGCGGATTTCGACGATACGCTGCGGATCATCGAGGCGGTCGGCTATGCCCAGGCCTTCTCGTTCAAGTATTCCACCCGCCCCGGCACGCCCGGCGCGGATCTCCCCGATCAGGTCGCGGAAGAGGTAAAGTCGGAGCGGCTCGAAAGATTGCAGGCACTCCTCTTGAAACAGCAGGGTGAGTTCGCCAAATCCTGCGTTGGAAAGGTCATCGAGCTGCTGCTGGAGAAACCCGGCCGCAACGAGGGCCAGGTGATCGGACGATCGCCCTGGCTGCAGTCTGTGAATGTTGATGCAAAAACATCGCAGATAGGTGACATTATTCCGGTACGAATCATCGGAACTGGTCCAAACAGCTTGTTTGCGGAGCCGGCCCGGGATTTGATCGGAGCCTGAACCTTCTGGCGAGGAGCTTGCCTACTTGAACGGACACGAATTGGTTTCTTCACCCGCGCGTCAACCGCGATCCGCTGCGACCGATGCCAACCACTTCGTGCTGACATTCGAGAACAACAGGCTCGCCAGCGAACTCTTCGGACAGTTCGACCAGAATTTGAAGTTGCTGGAGGAGCGGCTGCATATTGATGCGCTCGCCCGCGGCAATTCCGTCTCGATTTCCGGCGACGTCACGGCAACCAACCAGGCGCGCCGTGCACTCGATTACCTCTATGAACGACTACAGAAGGGCGGCAGCGTGGAGCCTTCGGATGTGGAGGGCGCGATACGCATGGCGGTTGCGGCGGACGACCAGTTGCAGCTGCCAACCATGGAACGCAAGGCGAAGCTGTCCATGGCGCAGATCTCGACCCGCAAGAAGACCATCATTGCGCGAACCCCCACCCAGGATGCCTATATCCGGGCGCTGGAGCGTTCGGAGCTCGTGTTCGGCGTCGGCCCCGCCGGCACGGGAAAGACCTATCTGGCCGTCGCACATGCCGCCCAGCTGCTGGAACGTGGCGCCGTGGACCGTATCATCCTGTCCCGCCCTGCCGTGGAGGCCGGCGAGCGCCTGGGCTTCCTGCCCGGCGACATGAAGGAAAAGGTCGACCCCTACCTGCGGCCGCTCTACGACGCCCTCTATGACATGATGCCGGGCGACAAGGTGGAGCGCGCGATCACCGCCGGCGTCATCGAGATCGCGCCTCTCGCCTTCATGCGCGGGCGAACCCTCTCCAATGCAGCCGTGATCCTCGACGAGGCGCAGAACACGACGTCGATGCAGATGAAGATGTTCCTGACCCGCCTTGGCGAGAACGCCCGCATGATCATC
>JAEZHO010000175.1 GCA_023416545.1 Pseudomonadota bacterium | reverse complement strand
CGCCATGGGTGAAGATCTCCCAGCGATCAGCCTCGCCGGCACCGCTCACCTTCTTCGCGTCGATGGCGACGACGATGCACTGGTTGCCGAACTTGTCGGCAGCCTCGGCAACGAAGTCGGGGTTCTTGACCGCCGCGGTGTTGATGGACACCTTGTCGGCTCCGGCCAGCAGCAGCTTGCGGATGTCGGCAACCTGGCGAACGCCGCCGCCGACCGTCAGCGGCATGAAGCACTGCTCGGCGGTGCGCGCGACCACGTCGAAGATGGTGTCCCGATTGTCGGACGAGGCGGTGATGTCCAGGAAGCAGAGCTCGTCGGCCCCCGCGGCGTCATAGGCGCGCGCTGCCTGGACCGGATCGCCGGCGTCGATCAGGTCGACGAAGTTGACTCCCTTGACGACACGGCCGTCCTTGACGTCGAGGCAGGGGATGACGCGGGCCTTGAGGCTCATGCCGCCTCTCCTTTCTGCGAGCGGATCAGCGCGAGCGCCTCGGCCGGGTCGATCCGGCCGTCATAGAGCGCGCGGCCGGAGATCGCGCCTTCGAGGCGTGCCGCATCCGGTTGCATCATCCGCCGGATGTCGTCCATCGAGGCAAGACCGCCCGAGGCGATGACCGGGATCGATACGGCGTTCGCCAGTTCCAGCGTCGAATCCCAGTTGATGCCGGTCAGGATGCCGTCCCGGTCGATGTCCGTATAGATGATCGCCGAAACGCCGGCTCCCTCGAACTTCCTTGCCAGCTCGATGACGCCGAGCTCCGAGGCCTCCGCCCAGCCCTCGACGGCGACCTTGCCGCCCTTGGCGTCAATGCCGACGGCGACCTTGCCGGGAAACTGCCTGCAGGCCTCGATGACGAGAGCGGGATCGCGCACGGCGACCGTTCCGAGGATGACCCGCGCCAGCCCGCGCGAAAGCCAGCTTTCGATATGCGCGAGCGTGCGGATGCCGCCGCCGAGCTGGACGGGGTTCTTCGTCGCCTTCAGGATGGCATCTACGGCGGCGCCGTTGACGCTTTCACCGGCGAATGCCCCGTTGAGATCGACGACGTGCAGCCACTCGAACCCCTGGTCCTCGAAGGCCTTGGCCTGGGCGGCGGGGTCAGGATTGTAGACCGTGGCCTGTTCCATGTCGCCCAGCTTGAGGCGAACGCACTGGCCGTCCTTTAGGTCGATGGCGGGGAAGAGGATCATGCTTCAGGGCTTCCAGCGCAGGAAATTGGCGATCAGGGCGAGACCCAGCGTCTGGCTCTTTTCCGGGTGGAACTGCGAGCCTGCCATGTTGTCGCGCGCGACGAAGGCCGTCATGGGGCCGCCGTAATCGGTGGTGGCGACGACGTCCTGCGGGTTCCTGGCCGCCAGGTGATAGGAATGGACGAAATAGGCGTGCAGCCCGTCCGGTCCGGTCTGAATACCCTCGAACAGGGGGTGCGGACGCGTGAGGTCCAGGGTGTTCCAGCCGATCTGCGGGATTTTCAGGGTTGGATCGGCCGGCTCCATCTCCCGGACATCGCCCTCGATCCAGCCGAGCCCTTCGGTGACTGTCTTTTCAAGACCGCGGGACGACATGAGCTGCATGCCGACGCAGATCCCGAGGAAGGGACGGCCCTTCCGCTCGACCGCCTCGATAAGGGCGTCGTTCATCCCGGGAACGGCGTCGAGCCCGGCGCGGCAGTCCGCATAGGCGCCGACGCCCGGCAGCACGATCCGGTCGGCCGCCGCAACCACGTCGGCCTTGTCGGTCAGCTCGATCGAGGCATCGAGGCCCGCCTCCTGCGCCGCGCGCTCGAAGGCCTTGGTCGCGGACCGAAGGTTGCCGGAGCCATAGTCGATGATCGCGACGCGCATCAGCGCCCTCCTTGGTCGAAGAGGCCTATTCCGCTGCCGCCCCACGCTTTAGGGGAGGGGACGCGAGCGGGACTTGCCCAGTCGGCAGCGGCGACGGGCGTCGTCGAAACCTTGGGCAGGCCGGCAAAATAGATTTCCTCGGCGGTATCCAGATCCGCAGCCGTGATCACGTCCTGCAGCGTCCAGCCCCGCCGGATGAGGCTTTCGCTATAGAAGTGCCGTCCTTCAAGCGCAACGAGAAGATTGATGGAAATGGCGATCAGAACTCCCGGGACGGCAAATCCCGGAAGCTGCGTCAGTTGGCCCGCCGCGATCTGCGCGAGGAAGACGGCGAGCGCCGGGAGCCAAAGTTTCTTCGTCAGGAGCCAGATCCACGGAAAGAACAGCGCCAGCCAGGAAAACCGGTCCGCGAGGATCACCGTCTTGCGGTGGTCCGGATCCGCGCCCGGAGGGGTCAGGACGAGATAGCTCTTCAACGTCGCTCCTTGGCCTTCAGACCAGCGTGCCCTTCGTGGAGGGGACACGACCGGCCTGGCGCGGGTCGATTTCGGTTGCCGTGCGAAGGCAGCGTGCCACCGCCTTGAAGCAGGTCTCGGCGATATGGTGGTTGTTCGCGCCGTAGTAGTTGAAGATGTGCAGCGTGATGCCGGCGTTCTGGGCGAACGCCTGGAAGAATTCGCGCACCAGTTCCGTATCGAAGCTGCCGATCTTGGGGGAGCTGAATTCGACGTTCCATACCAGGAAGGGCCGGCCCGACAGGTCGACCGCCGCCTTGGTCATCGTTTCGTCCATGGCAAGGTCCAGCGAGGCGTAGCGCGCGATCCCGCGCCGGTCTCCGAGCGCCTTGGAGATCGCCTGGCCGATCGCAATACCGGTGTCCTCCACCGTATGGTGGTCGTCGATGTGGAGATCGCCCTCGACCGCGATATCCATGTCGATCAGCGAGTGACGGGACAGCTGGTCGAGCATGTGATCGAAGAAGCCCACGCCCGTCGAAATCCTCGATGAGCCGGTTCCGTCGAGATTGACGGTGACCGAAACCGAGGTCTCGTTCGTCTTTCGGGAAACCGAGCCCGTGCGCGCGGCGATTTCGGCCATAGTCTTCTCCATGCGTTTGTCGTGCGCTCCATAACAGGCGGCCCGGGAAATATCCAGCGGAAGCAGGGCGGCCTGCGGCCGGGCGCCGCGTCGTTTGCAATCGTGCGATCGCCGCTTACATAGGCATCAACAGGCCGAGATGCCTCCATGGAAACGCCTTCAAGGCAAACAGGTGAAGAATGACAACGATCATAACGGTCCGAAAGGACGGCAAGGTCATCATGGCCGGCGACGGGCAGGTCAGCCTTGGCCAGACGGTAATGAAGGGCAATGCCCGCAAGGTGCGCCGCATCGGCAAGGGCGAGGTGATCGCCGGTTTTGCCGGCGCGACGGCAGACGCGTTCACGCTGCTCGACCGGCTTGAGAAGAAGCTGGAGCAATATCCCGGCCAGTTGATGCGCGCGGCCGTCGAACTCGCCAAGGACTGGCGGACGGACAAGTATCTCCGCAATCTCGAGGCGATGATGCTCGTGGCCGACAAGACGATCACGCTCGCCATCACGGGCAACGGCGACGTGCTCGAGCCCGAGCACGGTGCGATCGCCATCGGTTCCGGCGGCAACTACGCCTATGCCGCCGCGCGGGCACTCATGGACGGCGACAAGTCGGCCGAGGAAATCGCGCGCACGGCGCTCGATATCGCCGCAGAAATCTGCGTCTACACCAACCACAACCTCGTGGTCGAGGAACTCGACGCAGCGTAACTTCATCAACAGAAGCGGTTTCCTGCAAGGACGGGCTTTCATGGACGCCAGGGCAGGAAAGCCGAAAGGAAGATCATGACAAATTTCTCCCCTCGCGAGATCGTTTCCGAACTCGACCGCCATATCATCGGCCAGCATGACGCCAAGCGCGCGGTCGCGATCGCCCTGCGCAACCGCTGGCGCCGCCAGCAGCTCGACGAGAGCCTGCGCGACGAGGTGATGCCGAAGAACATCCTGATGATCGGCCCGACCGGTGTCGGCAAGACCGAGATCTCGCGGCGTCTAGCAAAGCTCGCGGGCGCGCCCTTCATCAAGGTCGAGGCGACGAAGTTCACCGAGGTCGGCTATGTCGGCCGTGACGTGGAGCAGATCATTCGCGACCTCGTCGAGGTCGGCATCGGCCTGGTGCGCGAGAAGAAGCGCGCCGAGGTGCAGGCCAAGGCGCACATGAG
>JAEZHO010000339.1 GCA_023416545.1 Pseudomonadota bacterium | reverse complement strand
CGATATCCGTCCGCTGGTTCTCCGCATTGAGGATGACAACACGGACGTCCTCTGCGACCAGCCGGCGGTGCTCCTTGTAGAGAAGGTCTGGCACGATCAGCGACGCCGCTAGCATGCGGTTCTTCAGATCGGTGATCCGAGAGGTCTCATACGAGTTGAGGCTTCGCTTGACGTCCACCACATGTGCCACCCGCGTGCGGCTGTTCAGGACGATGAGGTCGGGCGTGTAGCTCTTCCGTCCACTGCAGTCGGCGTCGAGCGTCAGCGACCGGTATTGTGCGGGACGGTTCATCTCCACCAGTTCGACGGCCGCCTTGCTCACCGGCAGGCGGATATTCTGCGTCAGCACCACGAGGTCGGGATTGAACCCGGCGAGGATGGCGATGCCGCGCTCGAGCAGTCGCCCCTCTTGGGATGGAACCGACCGGAGGATCGTCCCGACAGTATCGAGGGTGGTGTTCAGCCCTGTCGCGATCGCGTCGACCGAGAAGGCGGTATGTGCGAGTTCCTCGACGAGGGTATCGAAGCGCGGTGAAACCTCATCAGCGTTGATGCGGTAGGAATAGGTGGACGTGTCTGCCTGCGGCAGATTCGTGATGGTCATCGATGTCTCCTGAATATGTTCGAAACCGACAGCCGCGCAGGACGAGCGCCATCATCGATCCGGAAATGATTTCCGCATCCGGCACACGAGAACGGGGCTGATCGAAGGTCGGGTTCTGGTCGCTACCGGCGGATGGTTTGATCCAACCGGATGCAGCAACTCGTATGGGAGCAAGCAGCCGTCTGCACCTGGCGCGACAGCGGTGCAGGAACACCGGTATCAACAGGAGATGGAGGAGACATGGCTTCCCCGATGAATGGGGAGAGGTTAAGGGTCGACATAGCCCAAGGCCTTTCACACGAAGGTTGCGGGTCAGGCCCTCGTCAGACGTTGGCGCGTCGGCGGGGGCCGCTAAGTGTCTGCTGCAACTTCAGTTTCAGCGAACACACGATATCTAGTCCGGAAGAACCCCTGCAGCAAGTCGAGAGAACGCATCCGGAACGGAAGAGCCCGCGTATGGTTAACGGGAGGCGCGGGGCCGCGTTCATGGAACGGACTGACACCCCCGCAGGGCATACCACCGGTGGGTAACTACATCACGCACCTGCTTTGCGAGACTTTCGACTCGCACGTGCCGTGTGCCCGACGACCTGATCTATCAGTCTGATCGGTCGCGCGATGAGATGAGCAGTCGGCAAAGGAAGTACAGAGAGGGCCTCATGCATCAGCAAGAGCCGCGCGGCGTCGGCGTAGCGCCCCTCGTTGACATCGCCGGTAGAGTGGCCAAGGATATCTCGCCTGATTTCAGCAGAAATCTTTGCCTGTTTCATTTCATTATTGCACCAATGCCTGAGCGAGTGAAGAACCTTACCTTGCTCCTTGGCGTCGGGGAGTGCCGCGGCACGCATCCGTTGCCAGCTGTCGTCAAAAACGTCCCCCATGGGAGTGCTGGCGCAAGCGGCACGGAGCTCCGGAAACAGGAGCGTGTGACCTGCGGCTCGGAGTTCCTTCACATAATCCAGGAACCCCAGACGGATCAATTCGGGGTGTACGGGAATTCGCCGCTTGGACTGAGGGTTCTTGAGCTTCCGAACCACGGTATTTGTATAGCTGAAGCAGGGGAGATCGGTCTCACTGTCCACCCCGATTTCGGACAGCATCAGTCCGCAGTTCTCTTCGCGGCGTGCCGCGTTGTACATCGATAGCAGCGGCACCCAATAGGTTGCGTCGTGGTAGACCTCGCCGCCCGGCTGTAGACGGTCTGCGAAACTCTTTGCACCGGTCCAGACGGGAAGATCGAAAAGCGTTCTCAACTCCGCTGTCTGGAAGGCCGCTCGCTCGTCACGGACGCTACCGTTCTTCTTTCTAGTCCGCAGTCCTGTGACACCCTCAAAGCTGCCGAACGGATAGCCGGCATGCTTACAGATACTGACGATGTTTCCGAGCTGCGTCATGTATCGATTGATCGTCGCCACAGAGAGTCCGACCTCTTCGGACGCAAGCATCTCGGCCCGTTCAACCAGACTGTTGACGGGCAGAACGTGATCCCTGGGGGACTTCCCATGGTTTTTCGGGAGCTTGAACAGCAGGCTCCGGAACTCGGAGAGGTTAGCTTGGCGCATGCGTCTTGGCTGGTCGTGACCAACGAAACGGACAAATAATCCGGCGACGGCCTTGTGCTGGTGAGCCGTCTTCTTGCTCCATTCCTCTGTTGCGACCTTCTCAGCGGCGATGGTGGCGATAATGTCCCTCAGCCCGGGATGCCGACCCAGTTGTTCGTCTTCTTCGTCCTCCTCTTCGTCAAGATCAAAGCCATCTTGTCCTTCTCCCACTCGTTCGTCTTTCATCTCCCGAACGCTTAGCGTTCGGGCTGGAAGGGGTGGAGCCCCAGGGGTACTACAAAAGGTCTCATCTGGGTTCTGCGCTTGAACCCGATCTGGCAGCATCTGCGGAAGATTGGAGTTTTGAAGGGCGGATTGAACGAGAGCAAGATCATCCGTTCGAGCGCCAGACCACCGCCGTTCCGTATTGAGGAGCGCTGCCGCCATGCCGCGCAAGTAAAGTACTTCAGCCTGCTGGAGATGAGGATCGATCGGTCGGACATCGTTCTGCCGGAGAATGTTCTTCAGCTTTTCTTTCCCCGGCCTCACGAAGCCGGTGCTCTGGTAGAAATCTAAGGTCTGCACAACGCATTCGATCATCTCGTCATCGAGACCGGCTGCACGCATCTCCCGTTCCTCGATGGCGCCAACCTTGACCTTCTGGCCCTGGGCCGCATAGAGCCGCAGTGCCCAGCCAACGCTAGTTTCCATTCGCCGGGCAGCGTCAGGGTCTCGATCCTCCTCCCGCCGGCGATACATCATGGAATCGAGATGGGCACTGTGTTCCGTCGCCACCTGGATGAGAATGCGCTTGGCGTCTTCGGCAGAGATCATCGTGCGTATCAGGCCAGGCAAAAGGCGATGGCTGGCGAGGGTTACCTCGCTGGCGACCGACCTTGCCAGTTCCAGCTCCTTGGTCTTCAGGCTCAGTTCGACGCGCACCCAAGCACAGCGGCCGGTTCCAATCGGTAATCGCCGTCGCCACCAGTAGACGGAACCGCGTTTAAAGACGTGCTGAATCGATGCCATGCTAAACCCTTTCTAAAGGGTGAGCGGGACATGGCGGCCTCTTCGATACGACAGTCGTGTAAGACAGCCCTGTACGACAGTCATGTACGACAATCTGCGAATCTTGATTCCCAGCTAAGCAAGAAGTGCCGGAAAACATGGATTGTTGGCTTGATAAGGGAGGCTTGGCTGGGGCGCCTGGATTCGAACCAGGGGATGGCGGTACCAAAAACCGCTGCCTTACCGCTTGGCTACGCCCCACCATGGCAGGCCGAGCGGGGAGAAGGATCGCTGGCCGGCGAATGCGGGTTGCTCTAGCAAAGCTTCGCTTCGGCGGCAATCATCCCAAATGACCTTTTGAAGATTTCCGCGCCGCGCCCGTGCTAAAGCGGCGGGACGCAGAAACGGGCTTCCATCGCCAGGGAGAATGCATGGCCGAGAACGACGATCCACGGCAACCGGACTTCGATCTCGAGTTCCAGCCGGCGCACGGGCAAGCCGTTCCGGTGGCCGCAAACGTCCAGCGGATCACCGTCAACAATCCCTCGCCCTTCACCTTCCACGGCACCAATAGCTATATCGTCGGCGGCTCTTCGGTCGCGGTCGTCGATCCCGGACCGGAGGACGAGGCGCATCTTCGCGCGCTCCTTTCGGCGCTCAAGGGCCGCGAGGTCACCCACATCCTCGTCAGCCATACGCA
>JAEZHO010000286.1 GCA_023416545.1 Pseudomonadota bacterium | reverse complement strand
GGCCCGAGAGGACGGTGGCGGAACAGGGGAGGGGAGCGTATCTCCCGGCTCCTGCTGACGGAGCAGCGCCGCCTGATCCGGAAGTGGTCTGCCCGCTTCGGCCTCGGGCCCGCCTTCACCGACCTCCAGTCATGCGTGTCCGACCTCGCCACCATCGCCCAGACCACGGAGAGCTTCGATTTCCCCCGATCCGCAGCAGGCAAGCGCCTCCATATGGTGGGCCCGATCCGGGGACCGGAAAAGACCGAAGCGATACCCTTCGCGATCGATCCGGACATACCGCTGGTCTTCATGTCGCTCGGAACGCTGCAGGGACATCGCTTCCGGCTGTTCCAGGCGGCAGCCCGGGCCTGCCGCGACCTCGGCGTGCAACTTCTCGTCGCCCATTGCGGCGGCCTCGACGCGACCCGGGAAGCCGCGCTTGGGGCCACCTGGGTGACGGACTTCGTGCCGCAGAGGGCGATCCTTGAGCGGGCGGATATCTGCATAACGCATGGAGGCATGAACACGGTTCTGGATGCCCTGGAGTTCGGAACGCCGCTCATCGCTCTGCCGATCGCCTTCGACCAGCCGGGGGTGGCTGCCCGTGTCGTCCACCATCGGGTTGGCCTGCGCCGGTCCCCGCGACTGTTGATGGCGGGCGGCATGAAGCGTGCGCTCCGGCCCCTCCTCTCCGACCCGACCTACGCGGAGAGGGCAAGGGGTATCGGCCGGTCCATCTCCGCCGCCGGCGGGCTTGGCAAGGCGGTCGACATCATCGAAGCCACGCTCTCGCCGCCCCCGACCCCGCCGGAGACGGTTCTCACCATACCGCTGCCGGGGGAGTAACAGGTCCCCCTCAGACGGCCATGTCTTGCTGGGGTGCGAGGAGGTCGATGGAGCGCAGGATCATCCGGATCGGCACTTCGTCGACGCCGCAGCGGGGCAGGACGCGGTTCGCTCTCTCCAGGTGGGTTATGTAGGACAGGCGGGTTGCCGCAGCCCCCCGGTCGTTGACCATCGAGCTCTTCCCGGCATCCTTGCCGGTATCCTTGCCAAGTGCGCTGGTCGGCGAGGTTGCGTCCAGGAGGTCGTCCATCGCCTGGAAGGCGGAGCCGAGGTGGAAGGCGAACTCCGCGAGCGCCGCGGCCTCATCGGAAGGGCGGTCTTCGAGAATGGCCGCCATCTCGGCCATCGCCGCGAAAAGCCGGCCCGTCTTGAGCCAGTTCTTCTGCTCTACCTCGAGCCCGTTTCCGGAAGGCTCGTGCAGATCGACCTCCTGGCCTGCGGCCAGCCCGGTATGGCCAACGGCATGGCTCAATATGGCGGCGAGACGCGAGCGGATCTCGGCAGGCACGCCTTCGGCGGTCGATACGATGTTCAGTCCGCGGGTGAGAAGCGAGATGGCCGCCAGGATCGCCGTCGCCTGACCATAGACCCGGTGGGTCGTCGGCTTGTCGCGCCGCAGGTCGGCATCGTCCATGCAGGGCAGGTCGTCCAGGATGAGCGAGGCGGTGTGGACCATCTCGACGGCGCAGCCGATATCGATGGCGGCCGAGAGCCGATCACTCTGACGCGTCGTCAGAACGAACAGGAGGGGACGAAACCTCTTTCCACCGCCAAGCAAAGCGTGCTGCATCGCAGCCGAAAGTCTGGGCGGTGAATATTCTCCCGTCTCCAGGAGAACATGAAGTCTGCTTTCGATTTCGGACTTCATGCCCTCAATCATCAGGCGTAACTCCTCCCAATGTAACTCTTACGCAGCCATTGCGCCTGCTGGTTCTGATCTTGATGGCTGGCGAGGATGACGAAAATTTGACCCTGTGTGCAGGACATTCAGCGAGCCTAACCTATATCCTATCTTCAACGCCGGCTTTCCGGTTTCTCGAAAACTATCTGTGGCACCTGCGGCCGGATGAAAGGACGAAATGCTCGCCGAACGAAAAAAACAGCATCTGGACATCGTTCTGGCTGGCAATTCCGTGAGCGGGCACATCGGAACTTCGTTCGAGGCAGTACGGTTCGAGCATGTCGCTCTGCCGGAGATCGACATGTCTGCAATCGATCTGTCTACGGAGTTCCTGGGCAAGCGGATCACCATGCCCTTCCTCGTCAGTTCGATGACGGGTGGCGCGGAGAAGGCGCAGCGGATCAATCACAACATCGCCATTGCCTGCGAAGCGATCGGAATTCCCTTTGCCGTAGGGTCCCAGCGGATCGCGCTCGACACCGATGCGGATTGGGGAATGAACCTCGAATTGAGGCGGCTTGCCCCGTCCGTCCCCATCCTCGCGAATATCGGGGTGGCGCAGCTCAACACCGGATACGGGATCGACCAGGCGCGCCGGGCGGTCGAGATGATCGATGCGGATGCCCTGATCATTCATCTCAACCCCCTGCAGGAAGCGGTGCAGCCGGAAGGCGATCGCAACTGGAAGGGGCTAACGGAAAAGATCGGCAAGCTTGCCGACGCCCTCCCGGTCCCGGTGGTCGCCAAGGAAGTGGGCTCTGCCATTTCTCCTTCCGTCGCGGGCAGGCTGGCGGCTCTCGGCGTCCGCATCATCGATGTCGCCGGCGCCGGCGGGACGAGCTGGGCAGCGGTCGAGGCCCTGCGCGCCAGGACCCCCGCCGAGGCGGCGATCGCGTCGGCCTTCAGCGACTGGGGCCAGCCCACGGCCTTTGCCATCGCAGCCCTCCGGGAGGCGCAGCCCGACCTCTTCATCATCGGCTCGGGCGGGGTTCGCACGGGCGTCGATGCGGCAAAGGCAATACGGCTCGGCGCAGACCTCGTCGGACAGGCCGCTTCCGTGCTCCAGGCCGCGACCGTCTCCCCCGAGGACCTCGCCGAACATTTCGGCATCATGTCCGGCCAACTGCGTGTCGCCTGTTTCTGCACCGGGTCCTCGAACCTTGCGGAGCTTCGGGGCGCAAAGCTGGAGGCCGTCCCGTTTCGCGGATGAGATGTTCGGCCATAGACAAGAGCAGGGATCGCCGCCGGAGCGCCATTCGTCTGGCTCCTGGGCCATGCCCTTCCGCGTGTCGCGGGAAACCGGGGGAGCATACCTTTGCCTGAGGCCATGCCCCCGCTCGTGCTGGTAGGCGCAGGTCTTGCCAGTGCCCTCATCGCCCAGCGCCTGTCCGTCTCTGATGGCGCGCCTTCGATCCTGATCCTTGAAGGCAGTGACAGGCCGTTCGGGGAGCATACATGGTCATTTCACGATGCCGACGTGGAGGCTTCCAGCCGCGCCTGGCTCAAGCCGTTGATTGCCAGGAGCTGGGACGGCCAGACGGTGCGGTTCCGCAACCATCGACGCCATCTACCCTCCGGCTATT
>JAEZHO010000142.1 GCA_023416545.1 Pseudomonadota bacterium | reverse complement strand
AAGTTCGGCTGTACGAGCGGGTGGGAAGATGATGGCGTGGCAGAATTTCTTGCGGCTCCTGAACGACCGCGGCGGCAATTTCGGCATCATGACGGCAATCCTGCTTCCCGTCCTTATCGGCGGAGCCGGCATCGCCCTCGACCTCACCAACATGATGGTCTCGAAGACCCAGCTCCAGGAAGCGACGGATGCCGCCGCCCTTGCTGCCTCCACGGCGCTTGCCACCGGCGAGGCCGCCGATGAAGCCGAGGCCCGCGAGGTTGCGCGGCGCTTCTTCGTGGGACAGGCGACGAACCTCCTGGGCACGCAGGCCGCGACCGCGCTTTCGAAGAAGCTCGACATCGGCATCAGGACGACCACGACCGCCACCGGCAAGACTTTCGATGTCGAGGTCCAATCCAACTACGATCTGGCCCTGACGCCGCTGATGGGCGCGTTCGGCCACGGCACCACCAACATCGCCACCGCCGGCACCTCGACGAGCGGGACGGAAAAACAGGCGAACGCGCTGTCTCTCTACCTCGTCCTCGACCGCTCCCTTTCCATGGGCATGCCCGACACCAAGATTCAGGCGCTGAAGAACGCAACCGCAATGCTGCTTGCAGAACTCGACAAGGTCGACCCGGACAAGAACTTCGTCCGGACGGGTGCGGTCTCCTATAACCAGAAGATGCAGTCTCCGTCCCCGCTCGCGTGGGGAACCTCGGCAGCCCTTGGCTACGTGAACTCCCTGTCCCCTTCCGGCACCACCAATTCCGGGGAAGCGGTGGAAATCGCATACAAGTCTCTGGCCCATAAAGATGAGAACGGCGCTCACGAGAAGAAGAACAAGGATGGCGATCCGTCCAAGTACATCGTCTTCATGACCGACGGCGAGAACAACGTTGCCGGCGCGGACAACAAGACGCTGAAGGCGTGCAAGGATGCTAGAGACGCCGGAATGGAAGTCTATGCCATCGCCTTCATGGCACCCAGTGCGGGGCAGAAGCTCCTGTCGAAATGCGCCTCGTCTGCTGCCCACTATTTCCAGCCGGACAACACCAGCGCGCTCATCGAGGCCTTCCGGGCGATCGGACAAAAGGCAGCCAAGTCCGCGACGCGTCTGACCAGTTGAGAACCACCCGGCCGGGTTCCATGATGCCTCCGGCGGCGCTCTTCGGGCGTCGCCTTTTTTCCGCCGCCTCAATCGCTTTATTGCCAGCCCCTTGCATCGGTGCATAAACTGGCGCCGAAATTCGAGACCGAAGGTTCACGCAGGTCACCTCCCAGCCTGCCCACCGGAAGAGTTGGCATACCATGAATGATAGCCTCCCGGCCGTGGAAATCCCGCAGCCCAGCCCCCGCAGCACCCGCCCCGAAATACTCGCCGAAGAGATCATCGAGCGCCTGACCTACCGCATTGGCAAGGATGCCAAGGTCGCCAAGCCGCACGACTGGCTGACCGCCGCCATCCTCGTGGTGCGTGACCGCATCATCGACCGCTGGATGGAATCGACGCGCCGCGCCTATGAGAACGGCGACAAGCGGGTCTATTACCTCTCGCTGGAATTCCTGATCGGCCGGCTGATGCGCGACGCCGTCTCCAATCTCGGCGTCATGAACGAACTGCGCGATGCGCTCGCCTCCCTCGGCGTCGATCTCGACGTCATCGCTGGCCTCGAACCCGATGCGGCGCTCGGCAACGGCGGCCTTGGTCGCCTCGCCGCCTGCTTCATGGAATCCATGGCCACGGTCGATATCCCGGCCTATGGCTACGGCATCCGCTATGTCCACGGCCTCTTCCGCCAGCAGATGGCGGATGGCTGGCAGGTCGAGCTGCCGGAGACCTGGCTTGCCCACGGCAACCCGTGGGAGTTCGAGCGGCGCGAAAGCTCCTACGAGATCGGCTTCGGCGGTTCGGTGGAAACCATCGGCGGCTACGAAGAACCGCCGCGCTATGTCTGGAAGCCCGCCGAGCGGGTGATTGCAACCGCCTACGACACGCCGATCGTCGGCTGGCGGGCCCAGCGGGTCAACACCCTGCGGCTCTGGTCGGCCCACCCGATCGACCCGATCCTGCTCGACGCCTTCAATGCCGGCGACCACATCGGCGCGCTGCGCGAGAGCAACAAGGCCGAGGCCCTCACCCGCGTCCTCTACCCGGCCGACGCCAATCCTGCGGGCCAGGAGCTGCGGCTGCGCCAGGAATACTTCTTCTCGTCGGCGTCCCTGCAGGACATCCTGCGCCGCCACCTGCAGCAGTACCGGGATTTCTCCAACCTGGCCGACAAGGTGGCGATCCAGCTGAACGACACCCATCCGGCGGTTTCCATCGCCGAGATGATGCGCCTGCTGACCGACATCCACGGACTGGAATTCGACGAGGCCTGGGAGATCACCCGCGGCACGTTCTCCTATACCAACCACACGCTCCTGCCCGAGGCGCTGGAAAGCTGGCCGGTGCCGCTCTTCGAGCGGCTTCTGCCCCGCCACATGCAGATCGTCTACGCGATCAACGCGAAGATCCTGCTCGAGGCACGCAAGGCCAGGCGCTTCAACGACCAGCAGATCCGCGCCATCTCGCTGATCGACGAGAACGGCGACCGTCGCGTTAGGATGGGGAACCTCGCCTTCATCGGCTCCCATTCCATCAACGGCGTCTCCGCGCTCCACACGGAACTCATGAAGGTCACGGTCTTTTCCGACCTCAACACGCTCTATCCGGAGCGGATCAACAACAAGACCAACGGCATCACGCCGCGCCGCTGGCTGATGCAGTGCAATCCCGGCCTCACCTCGCTGATCCGCGAGACGATCGGCGACCGGTTCATGGACGATACGGAAGCGCTGCATGAACTCGAGGCCTTCGCCGACGATGCCGCCTTCCAGGAGAAGTTCGCGGCGGTGAAGCGCGAGAACAAGGTGCAGCTCGCCCAGCTCGTCGGCGGCCGCATGGGCGTGCGCATCGATCCCTCGGCCATGTTCGACATCCAGATCAAGCGCATCCACGAATACAAGCGCCAGCTCCTCAACATCATCGAGGCGGTCGCCCTCTACGACCAGATCCGCTCGCATCCGGAACTCGACTGGGTGCCGCGCGTGAAGCTGTTCGCGGGCAAGGCGGCGCCGAGCTATCACAATGCCAAGCTGATCATAAAGCTCGCGAACGACGTCGCCCGGGTCATCAACAACGATCCGGCCGTCCGCGGCCTCCTCAAGGTCGTCTTCATCCCGAACTACAATGTCTCGCTCGCCGAAGTCATGGTGCCCGCTGCCGACCTTTCCGAGCAGATCTCCACGGCCGGCATGGAAGCCTCCGGCACCGGCAACATGAAGTTCGCACTGAACGGCGCGCTGACGATCGGCACGCTCGACGGTGCCAATGTCGAGATGCGCGACCACGTGGGGGCGGACAACATCGTCATCTTCGGCCTGACGGCGGAAGAGGTCGCCCAGGCCCGCGCCGAAGGTCCCGAGCCGCGCGCCATCATCGAAAAGTCCAAGGAACTCTCCCAGGCGCTCGACGCGATCGCCTCGGGCGTCTTCTCGCCGGACGACCGCTCGCGCTTCACCGGGTTGATCGACGGCATCTACGATCACGACTGGTTCATGGTGACCGCCGATTTCGATGCCTACGCCGCCGCACAGCGGACCGTTGACCAAATCTGGACAGACCCTAAATCGTGGTATTCAAAGACAATTCGCAATACCGCCCGGATGGGATGGTTCTCCTCTGACAGGACCATTCGCCAGTACGCGTTGGAAATCTGGAGAGCCTGATGACGACAGCGCCGAAGTCGCTCGACGACGGAAGAGCCCCTGGCGAAATTCCGTTGTCGGAGATCGAGGCGATCCTGGAGGGCCGGCACAGCGACCCCTTCGCCGTGCTTGGCCTCCACAAGCTGCCGACCGGCTACCATGTCCGCTGCCTCATCCCCGGCGCCGAG
>JAEZHO010000184.1 GCA_023416545.1 Pseudomonadota bacterium | reverse complement strand
AGCCGCGCCGGTCCAGGCAGCGCCGCGACCGGCTCCTCGTCCGGGGCTTCGGCCTCGGGGACGGCGGGGAAGAAGCGCTCGCGGGCGAACTGATGGCCGAAGATCATGTCGTACTGCAGGAGATGATAGTCCTGAAGCGTCGGCGGCGCCTTCCGGCCGCCGTCGGACCAGCCGGGATGGGCCTCGCCGGCGGTGTTCACCAGCATGTAGCGGTCGATGACGGAATACCGGCTCGCGACCTCGCCGAGAAAGCCGGTGTAGAAGGGATCGCTGAAGCCCGCCGACGTCACGACCTGATGGGGCAGAAGGGCGGGGCTGATCGTCCCGATGTCCTTCTTGGCGCCCGTCTTCGAGGACCAGATGACGAGAGGCGTCTCGTGTTCGGCGCGCATGGTCTGAAGCGGCGCGCGGCGGCTCGCGACGGCGTCCGGCATGTAGCCGCTTTCGACGAAAGCCTTGCCGAGCGGCGGCAGGTGGTCACCGAACAGCACGATGATCGTCTCCCGACGGCGCTCCCTTGCCCAGTCCATCAGCCTGGCGAGGCTGGTGTCCGCTTCCCGCACCCCTTCCGCATAGGTCTCCACCTGCTGCGTCGCAGCCTCCGACAGGGTGCTCCGAAGCCCGACCTCGCGGGTCTCGTATCGCGTCGCCTCGTAGGGTCCGTGTCCCTGGAGGGTGACGGCGAACAGGAAAAGGGGGTGCTCGGTCTCTTCGCCGATCTGGATGATCTGGTCCATGAGCGCGGTGTCGGAGGCGAACATCCCGCGCTTTTCGAGCTCCGGCAGTTCCGCCTGCGCCAGGAAACGGTCGAAACCGAGATGCTGGTAGGCATTGCTGCGGTTCCAGAACCATCCCTCGAATGGGTGGACGGCGACCGACGAATAGCCCTTCTGCCTGAAGAAGGAGGCGAGCGAGGGAAGCGGGCGGCGGACATATTGCTGGTAGGGAATGCTGCCATAGGGGAGGAAGGCATTAGAGAAGCCGGTCAGCGCCTCGAACTCGACATTGGCCGTCATTCCCCCGAACTCCGGCGAGAAGATGTTGCCCGCCTGGTTGGCGCGCAGCGTCGGCATGGGATCGGTCGAAAAATCGACGCCCGGAAGCCGCGTCGGGTCCCAGAGCGATTCGCTCATGATGACGATCACGTCCGGCGGCGGCTTGGTCGAAACCGCAAAGGCGGAAGGATCGAGCGCGATCGCATCGACCGCATCGGCGCCATAGCCCGCGGGCGGCGAGACGTGGGACATGGGAAGGTTGAAGGCGAAGGCGATCAGGAAGCCGTTATGGCTGTAGTTCGCCGCCTGGTCCCACATCATCGGCGTGATCGAGAGCCGGTCGCGCAGCCAAGAATAGTCCGTGTACTTCATCATCGGCGTGAAGCCGACGAGGAAGGGGAGCGAGACGACCAGGCGGAAGATCCGTGCGCGGGAAGAAAGCAGCGGGAACCGGTTCCAGGCGAAGAGGGCGCAATAGGCAAGGATGCCCGCCATCACCAGCGCGGCGCCACAGAGCGCTGCCGCCATCAGCGGCTGGGCGCTCACCATGACCGGCAGCAGTTCCTTGATCTGGCGGGCGAAGAGAAGGTCCGACGGATAGAGCGGGTCGGAAAGATACTGCTGCTTCTCGCCGGAGATGAAGGCGAGGATCAGCGCGACGGGCGCGATCACCAGCAGCGACCGGAATGCCCGCCCCATCAGGACGTCGCAGCCGAACGCGATCACGAAGATCACGGCAATCGTCGTCATCCCCGGCAGCGACGTGAGGAAGGAGGGGATGGTCTCGTAGGGCCGGCCGGAGAGCACCTCCACCGCGGCCACCAGAGCGGCGGCGACGGCAAGAAGCGTTGAAATGACGGTGAGATGATGGATGGCGGAAGGGAGGCGTGCCGCATTGCTGTCCAAAAGTAATTCTTGCTCGGCGGCCTTTGCCAATGTCGTACTCCATGCATTTCAGATGTCGTGGAGCCGTCACATAACTGTCATGAACGTGAGGTGAACCGGTCGGGGCAGGAAAAGTTTCCATCGGGCCGGCGCGGTCTCAAGAAGCCCGGCGTTGCTCCGTTCCCGAGGCTGCGGTAGACCAGAGACATGACCCAGGAAAACAACTCCGAAGCCCGCACGCTGCGTATCGCCATCGCCCAGATCAACCCGACCGTGGGAGACGTCGTCCAGAACCTCGCAAGAGCCCGCGAGGCAAGGTCCGAAGCCGCCGGTGCCGGTGCAGACCTGGTGGTCTTCACCGAACTCTTCATCTCCGGCTATCCCCCGGAAGACCTGGTCCTGAAGCCGTCCTTCCTGAAGGCCTGCCTGCAGGCGGTCGAGGCGCTGGCCGGCGATACCGCCGACGGCGGGCCGGGCGTCGTCATCGGCTTTCCGCGGCAGGGCGACACCGGTCGCCACAATTCCATCGCCGTGCTGGATGAGGGGAAAATCCTCGCCATCCGGGACAAGGTGGACCTGCCCAATTACGGGGAATTCGACGAGAAGCGGGTCTTCGTCGCCGGCGAGATGCCGGGGCCGGTGAATTTCCGCGGCGTGCGCCTCGGCATTCCGATCTGCGAGGACATCTGGGGCGACCTCGGCGTCTGCGAGACGCTCGCCGAAAGCGGCGCGGAAATCCTGCTGTCGCCGAACGGTTCTCCCTATTATCGCGGCAAGGTGGACGTGCGCCACCAGGTGGTCCTCAGGCAGGTGATCGAGACCGGCCTGCCGCTGATCTATGCCAACCAGCTGGGCGGGCAGGACGAACTCGTCTTCGACGGCGCAAGCTTCGCCTTCAATGCCGACAGGACGCTCGCCTTCCAGATGAGCCAGTTCGAACCGGCCGTCACCGTCATCGACTGGCGCAAGACGCCGGACGGGTGGCGCTGCGCCAACGGGCCGATGGTGCGCCTGCCGGAGAAGGAGGAAGCCGATTACCGGGCCTGCGTCCTCGGCTTCCGCGATTACGTCAACAAGAACGGCTTCAAGTCGGTCGTCCTTGGCCTCTCGGGCGGCATCGATTCGGCCGTCTGCGCGGCGATCGCCGTGGATGCGCTGGGCGAGGAGCGGGTGCGCACGGTGATGCTGCCCTATCGCTACACGTCGGAGGAATCGCTCAAGGATGCGGCCGATTGCGCCAAGGCGCTCGGAACGCGCTACGACATCGTCTCCATCGCCGAGCCGGTCGAGGGCTTCCTGTCGTCGCTCTCGGAGCTTTTCGAGGGGACGGACGAGGGGATCACCGAGGAGAACCTCCAGAGCCGCACGCGCGGCACGATCCTCATGGCGATCTCGAACAAGTTCGGCTCCATGGTGGTCACCACCGGCAACAAGTCGGAAATGTCGGTGGGCTACGCGACGCTCTACGGCGACATGAACGGCGGCTTCAACCCGATCAAGGACCTCTACAAGATGCAGGTCTACGCGATCGCCCGCTGGCGCAACACGACCGTGCCGCCGGGTTCGCTCGGGCCTTCCGGCGAGGTCATCCCGAGGAACATCATCGACAAGGCGCCGTCGGCGGAACTGCGCGAGAACCAGACCGACCAGGATTCGCTGCCGCCCTATCCGGTCCTCGACGACATCCTCGAATGCCTTGTCGAGAACGAGATGGGCGTCGACGAGATCGTCGCCAGGGGACACGACCGCGAGACCGTCCACCGCATCGAGCATCTCCTCTACGTCGCCGAATACAAGCGCCGCCAGGCCGCGCCGGGCGTCAAGATCACGAGGAAGAACTTCGGCCGCGACCGGCGCTATCCGATCACGAACAGGTTCCGCGACCGGGGCTGACGCACCCGCGGTGGATCACCGGTCATGCTGACCTGAGCGTTGCGTTCGGTTCGCGCAACGCTTACGCAGCGGCAAACCGGTCTGCACCATGCCCTTCCTCTTCTTCCTCCGCGACAATGCCCGCTGGCTTGCCGGCGGCTTTCTCCTGACCTTCTTCTCGACCTTCGGCCAGACCGTGTTCATCTCGCTCTCGGCCGGGCACATCCGCTCCGACTATGGCCTCAGCCACGGCGAGTGGGGCGCGGTCTATATGGTCGGTACGCTGGCGAGCGCGCTGACGCTTCCCTATCTCGGGCCGATCGTGGACCGCTACCGTGTGCGTGGCATCGTGCTGTTCATCGTGCCGATGCTGGCGGTGGGCGTGCTGGCAATGGCGCTCTCGCGGCATGTCGCGACGCTCGTCCTGACGATCTATCTCCTGCGCCTCTTCGGGCAGGGAATGTTCCCGCACACCGCCTACACCGCCACCGCGCGCTGGTTCTCGGCGCAGCGC
>JAEZHO010000119.1 GCA_023416545.1 Pseudomonadota bacterium | reverse complement strand
TAAAGGGCTCTCGGCATTCGTTGCACTTGTGTACGCCGGGACGGGTGGACTTGCCCTCCAGCTTCTTGATGCGGGTCACATCGCAGTTGCCGCAATGAGGGCAGATAGGACCGTTAGGCCAGTGGATAGCCTCAAGGTGTTCCCTTGCCTTCTCGGCGTCTGTGTAAACTTCGTGATCAAGTGCAAACATAGCTGGCGTCCTTCGTTGATCCTGTTTTACAAAATCGAAGGTGGTACGTCAAGTATATATTTGGGATTAAATTCCTATCACGCGGATTTTATGGGAGGGGCTGTGTTCGTTGGTACGCAACGCCACTTCCGGAGAGACGGGAATTCTCTAAACTTTTGCACCGCAGGTTGTGGAAAACGGGGAGAGGAAAGACTCCCTCAGTGGCATTCGTTGCTTTCAGAAAGGAATCAGATGCGAATAGGGGTGACGAACGAAGTTGGAATTCGCCGTCACCCCTGCAACCAAGCCAAATGGCGGCTCGATATGAACAAGCTGACTTTTAATCTCCGGATGAGTCTCGTCAAGCCACTGCTTTGGCAAAACGAGGACAGAAGAAATGCCCAATACAGCGCAGATAAAATGCATCAATAAGAACCCGCGACTGGATCCATATCACGCAATTACTCACGTAGGCGGCTCTACGCCCAGCGCGTGGAAGCTGACATTGGACGACGCCATTCGGAAAATCGAACGGAATGAATGGAACTTCTATGTCGAGAGGCCCCAAGGAGATCGTGTTTGGGTCGAAGTGGCTGTCTCGCGTTACGGAAACAAATATCTGAAGACGCAAAGCGACGGGGACGAGCCAAACAACCTTCTAAACCTGCCCGAGTGCCCCAATTAGGCATGGACTGAGGCCGGGCGACAGCCGTCGCCCGGCCTCCCCCAACCCTACCCCCTCCCCCAGCCCGCCCTAAATGCCCGCCCGACAACGAAAGGCGGGCGTGGCATGAGCGGTCTCTTGGAGGATACGAAGGCGTTGAAGGCGGTGCTGGAGGAGGTGGTCGAGGATGTCCGCAGGGCCGCGCCCGGCCTCCATGACAAGGCGGTCGCAGAGGCGGAGGCGGCCGGCAGGCCGAAGCCGCGCGAGGGCGACTTCCGGAAGTTCGGCATCGCGGTCCATACCCGCATGGGCGAACTCGTCTCCGCCGGCAATGCCGGGGCCGGCTTTCCGATCCAGTCGATCTCCAAGGTGTTTGCGCTCGAGGTGGCGCTGGAGGCGGTCGGGGAAGGCCTCTGGAAGCGGATCGGCCGCGAGCCGTCGGGCGACCCCTTCAACTCGATCATCGACCTGGAGCGCAACCGCGGCATCCCGCGCAATCCCTTCATCAATGCCGGCGCACTGGTGGTCTGCGACATCCTCGTCGGGCTCGGCGGCAGGTCCGGGCCGAACCGCCACGTGCAGCGGTGCCTGGAAAGACTTCTCGGCGGCGAGACGCTCGAATTCGACGAGACCGTGATGGAAAGCGACCGCACCGGCGGCGATCTCAACCGCTCGCTGATGTTCATGGCCCGCCATTTCGGCAATCTCGAGCATGACGTCGACAGGGTGATGGAGGCCTATGTGCACCAGTGCGCCATCCGGCTCGATTGCCGGGGGCTTGCCCGGGCGGGCGCCTTCCTGATGCTGGACGATCCCGACGACGGCGACGAGGTCACGGTCGCCGCCGCCCGGCGGGCCCGGCGCATCCTCGCGGTGATGATGCTCTGCGGCCAGTATGACGGCTCGGGCGATTTCGCCTATCGCGTCGGGCTGCCGGCCAAATCCGGCGTCGGCGGCGGCATCCTGGCGATCGCGCCGCACCGGGCCTCGATCGCCGCATGGTCGCCGGCGCTCGATCCGATGGGCAACAGCTGGCTCGGAACGCTCGGGCTGGAACTCCTGTCGAAGAAGACCGACTGGTCCGTCTTCGGCCGCGCAAGGCATTGAACGGTAACGCGTTTCAGGCTCTCGCCTACCACTCGTCGTGGTCCCGTTCGCGCCGGCGCCGCTCCTCCTCCGAAGGGTTGCGCGGGGTCAGCACCTTCTTCAGGTCGATGCCCGAAAGCTCGTCGCTCACCAGGAGATAGAGGAGGTAGATGGAGACGGCGGCCATCCAGAACCCGGTCCATCCGCCGACGCGAAGGCCGGTGCCGATGGCAAGCTGCAGCGCGATGAAGGCCAGCGCGCAAAATCCGATTTGGCTCAATCGAAGCATGTCGGTCACCATGTTCGCAGGAGGGTGATGCCGCAGAAAAACACTATACTAAAGTCTAGGTTCCGTGGAAAGCGCCGCGAAGGGAAAACGCCGGGTCGGGACGATCCCGCCCCCGTGTCCGTGGCCCCGCCGGGAGGCCACGGGGACCAGCGGGAAGCCGGTCAGGCAGCCTTCCGGCCGAGCGCCCGGATGCGGAATGCGAGGCCGAAGGCGACCTTTCCGACGATGATCGACAGCACGAAGGCGATCGGCCAGGCGGTCAGGAAGTTCTGCATCCATATCCCCAGCGACCGGGCGGAAATCCCAAGCTCGATCAGGCTGAATATCCCGGTCATCAGGAAGGCCATGGTCATGGAAATGAGGAACTGGGCGATGAGGACGGTTTTCGTGTCGGCCATAAAATTCTCCGTGGGGCGCGTGTGCGGGGAACGGAGAATGGCGGCGTCGAAGAACCCGCCATAGCACCATTCCCCCGTTGAGGGTGGTGCCGCGGGTTCGCGGGCCGGGCCGCGACTGGATCCCGCTTTCGCGGGGGCCGGAATAACCAAACCGGCCTCTTAATCTTTTCGACGGGCGGTGAATGCCGCTTGCCGCCGCCAGTGTCAACCCGCCACAGGAACAATCGGCCAAGCCCTCCGTTAGTCGGCGACACTTCTCGCGAAAGGGCTCTCCATGGACATCGCCACGGCCGGCGCGCAGCCGAAGACGAGGATCGCGCTGACGATCAACGGCCATCGCCAGGACCTCGAAATCCACCCATGGGTCACGCTGCTCGACCTTCTGCGCGGGCCCATGCTGCTTACCGGCACCAAGAAGGGCTGCGACCACGGCCAGTGCGGCGCCTGCACGGTCCTGATCGGCGGCGAGCGCATCAATTCCTGCCTGAAATTCGCCGTCACCCTCGACGGCGCCGAGATCACCACGATCGAGGGCCTCGGCACGCCCGAGAACCTGCATCCGGTGCAGAAGGCCTTCGTGGAGCACGACGCCTATCAGTGCGGCTATTGCACGCCGGGGCAGATCTGTTCCGCCGTGGCCCTGCTGCGGGAGGGTCACGCCGGAAGCCGGGCCGAGATCCGCGAGATGATGAGCGGCAATCTCTGTCGCTGCGGCGCCTATACCAACATTGCCGATGCCATCCAGGACGTCATGGACCAGGAGGTGAAGGCCGGGATGCGGGAGGCTGCCGAATGAGGCCGTTCGCCTATACCCGCGCCGAGAGCCTCGGCGAAGCCGTCCAGGCGCTCGCCGCCGATCCCGACGCCCGCGTGCTTGCCGGCGGCACCAACCTCGTCGACCTGATGAAATACGACGTCGAGCGGCCGGCGCGGATCGTCGACATCAACCGGCTGCCGCTGCGCGAGATCGAGGACCTTCCGGACGGCACGCTGCGGATCGGCGCGCTCGCCTCCAATGCCGCGGTCGCCTATCATCCGGCGGTCGTCGAGCGCTATCCGCTGCTTGCCAGCGCCATCCTCGCCGGCGCCTCGCCGCAGCTCAGGAACGCCGCCACCACGGGCGGCAACCTCCTGCAGCGCACCCGCTGCTATTACTTCTACGACCCCTCGACGCCCTGCAACAAGCGGGAGCCGGGCTCCGGCTGCGGCGCGATCGGCGGCGTCAACCGCATCCATGCCATTCTCGGCGCAAGCGAGCACTGCATCGCCACCCACCCGTCCGACATGTGCGTCGCGCTTGCGGCGCTTTCCGCCATCGTCGAGGTCGAGGGACCGGGGGGCCGCCGCGACATCCACTTCGCCGACTTCCACCGCCTGCCCGGCGACCAGCCGCAGCGAGACAATACGCTGCATCACGGCGAGATCGTCGTCGCCGTGCGGCTCGAAGGCAATCATTTCGCCCGGCACAACAGCTACCTGAAACTGCGCGACCGGCTCGCCTACGCCTTCGCCCTCGTCTCGGTCGCCGCGGCCCTTGACGTCGGCGACGACGGCACGGTGGTCGAGATGCGGGTGGCGCTCGGCGGGGTCGCCCACAAGCCGTGGCGCGACGAGCTGGCGGAGGCGGAATTTGCCGGCCGCCCGGCAAGCGCGGAGACCTTCGAGGCCTTCGCCGACCGGCTCCTCGCCGAGGCCGAAGGCCAGGGCGACAACGACTTCAAGATCCCCATGGCCCGCAAGGCGATCGTGCGCGCCCTCACCCAGGCCGCGGCCGGCACGCCGCAGGTCCAGTCAGACAAGCGCATCCGCTGAGGGAGACCGGCCATGCTCACCGAAAAGAACGTCGTCGGACTTGCCCTTCCGCGCATCGACGGCCCGCTCAAGGTCACCGGCACCGCGCCCTATGCCGCCGAGTACAACGATCCCGGCATGCTCTACGGCCATGCCGTCCAGGCGACGGTCGCCGCCGGCCGCATCGCCTCGATCGACACGACCGAGGCCGAGCGTTTTCCCGGCGTCGTCAAGGTCTATACCTGGCGCAACCGCCCCTCCACCGCCCGGCGGGACGCGAAGTGGAAGGATGAGGTCGCCCTTCCCGGCCATCCGTTCCGGCCGCTGGAAAGCGACCGCATCCTCTTCGACGGCCAGCCGATCGCGCTCGTCGTCGCCAGGAGCTTCGAGGCCGCGCGCGACGCCGCCGACCTCGTCCGGGTCGAATACGAGCGGGACGAGCCGCGCACCGACATCATGGTCGAGCAGGAGAAAAGCTACGTGCCGCCGGAACCGCGCCGGGAGGCCTTCGTGCCGATTGCGCCGCGCGGCGATGCCGAGGCAGCCTACGAGGCAGCGCCCTTCAGGATCGACGCCGAATATGTCCAGGAAGGCGAGTACCACAATCCGATGGAGCTCTTCGCCACCACGGTCATCCCTGAGGAAGACGGCGTCCTCACCGTCTACGACAAGACGCAGGGCTCGCAGAATAGCCACGACTATGTCTGCAACGTCTTCGGCCTCAAGCCCGAGAAGGTCCGGGTGGTCAATGCCTATGTCGGCGGCGGGTTCGGCGCCGGCCTGCGGCCCAAGCACCAGCTGTTCTTCGCGGTGATGGCGAGCCTCGACCTGAAGCGCTCCGTGAAGGTCGAGATGAGCCGGCGGGAGATGTTCTACCTCACCTGGCGCCCGGCGCCGGTCCAGCGCATGCAGGTCGCGGCCGATGCGGAAGGGCGGCTCGTCTCCGTCCGCCACCACGCCGTGCAGGCGACCTCGCTTCACGAGGATTACCAGGAAAACGTCGTCAACTGGTCCGGCCTCGCCTACAGCTGCGACAATGTCAGGCTCTCCTACGAGATCGCCAAGACGACGCTCTCGACGCCGGGCGACATGCGGGCGCCGGGCGCGGCGACGGCCTTCCTGGCGCTTGAGTCGGCGATCGACGAGCTCGCCCATGCGGCGGGCATCGATCCGCTCGAGTTCCGGGTGAAGAACTTCGCTACCTACGACCAGAACCAGGACCTGCAGTTTACCTCCAAGGCACTGCACGCCTGCTACCGCGAAGGCGCGGAGCGTTTCGGCTGGTCGGGGCGCTCGCCCGAGCCTGGCTCGATGCGGGACGGCAACGACCTGATCGGCTGGGGTGTTGCGACCGGGATCTGGGAGGCCATGCTGACGCCCGCGGAAGCCAAGGTCCGCCTCTTTGCCGACGGCAAGATCGCAGTGCTGGCCGCGGCGTCCGACATCGGCACCGGCACCTATACGATCCTCGCGCAGCTTGCGGCCGAAGGCCTCGGACAGACGGCCGACCGGGTCAGCGTGCTGATCGGCGATTCCACCCTCCCGAAAACCGCTGTCGAGGGCGGCTCGTGGACGGCCGCCTCCTCCGGCTCGGCCGTGCAGGCCGGCTGCCTGGAGATCCGCAGGACGCTCCTGTCGCTGGCGAAGAAGATGGAGAATTCGCCGCTCGCCGCCGCAGAGGTCGAGGAACTGGCGATCCGCGACAACCGGCTCGTGCTCGAGGCGAACGACCAGCTGGGCGTCGCGATCGCCGACATCCTCGGCCATCAGGGCATGTCCTCGGTCGAGGGCCACGGCAAGGTCGCGCCCGACGAGCAGCAGGCGAAGACCCATGCCAGCTACACCCATTCGGCCATGTTCGTGGAGGTCCGCATCGATGCCGAACTCGGCGTGCCGCGGGTGACGCGCGTGGTCAACGCGGTCGCCGCCGGGCGGATCATCAACCCGAAGACGGCCAGCAGCCAGGTCCTCGGCGGCGTCGTCATGGGGCTCGGGATGGCGCTTCACGAGGAAGGCATGATCGACCACCGCACCGGCCGGATCATGAACCACAACCTCGCCGAATACCATGTGCCGGCCCATGCCGATGTCGAGGACATCGACGTCATCTTCGTCGAGGAGCACGACGACCGGGCAAGCCCGATCGGCGTCAAGGGCCTCGGCGAGATCGGCATCGTCGGGCTGGCCGCGGCGGTCGCCAACGCCATCTTCCATGCCACCGGCACCCGCCACCGGCATTTTCCCATCACCATCGACAAGATCATGGAAGGACTACCCGGGCGATGACCAGCCACCTTGCCGTCACGCCCGTCCGCTATGGCCCGCATGTCGAGCGGGTCGAACCCGACGAGGCGGAGACCAGCCGCCGGATCGCCGAGACCATGCTGTCGATCTGCGAGACCACCTACGAACATTCCGGCCATGCGATCCGCGCCGTCCACGCCAAGAGCCACGGCCTGCTTGCCGCCCGCTTCGAGGTGCTGGACGACCTGCCGCCGGAACTGGCGCAGGGCCTGTTCGCGACGCCCGGCCGCTACGAGGCGGTGGTGCGCCTGTCGACCACGCCCGGCGATCTACTGCACGACAGCGTCTCGACCCCGCGCGGCATGGCCTTCAAGGTGCTGGACGTGAAGGGCCCGCGCCTGCCGGGCTCGGCGCAGTCGACCAGCCAGGACTTCGTGATGGTCAACGGAAAGGAGTTCGCCTCCCCGTCCGGCAAGGCCTTCCTCAACAATGCGAGGCTTCTTGCCGCCACGACCGACCGCATGGAGGGCGCCAAGGAGGTGATTTCCAGCGTGTTCAAGACCGTCGAAGGGGCGCTGGAAAGCGTCGGCCGGGAAAGTGCGGTGCTGAAATCGCTCGGCGGCAGTCCGGAGACGAACATTCTCGGCGAGAGCTTCTTCGCCCAGCTGCCGCTGCGCTACGGCGACTTCATCGCCAAGATCGCCGTCGTTCCCGCCTCCGACAACCTCAAGGCGCTCGCCGGGCGGACGGTGGACACGTCGGAGGACCCGGACGTGATCCGCCACGAGACGGAGAACTTCTTCGAGACGGAAACCGCCGTCTGGCACCTGCAGGTCCAGCTCTGCACCGATCTCGACGCCATGCCCGTCGAGGGCGTCGACGCCTGGGACGAGAAGCAGAGCCCGTTCGTCACCGTCGCGACGCTCACCGCCGGACCGCAGGAAGCCTGGAGCGAGGAACTGTCGCGGCTCGTGGACGACGGCATGCATTTCAGCCCCTGGAACGGCCTTGCCGCCCACCAGCCGCTCGGGCAGATCATGCGGCTTCGCAAGCTCTCCTACGAGCGATCCGCCGCCTTCCGCTCGGAGCGCAACGAGACGCCGGTGCGCGAACCGCTGCGCTGTCCCTTCGGCCACGGCATTGCGGACGGCGGGGAAAGCAGGCCCGGCCGGGGCGTGTGAGCGGCCGGCATCGCACTTGTGTCAACCGGTATCGTTGCGGGAGGAAATTGCCCTATGGTACGAGGCCGCCAGAATCGGGGCGGCCCGACCCCGCGCGGAATCGATGAAGGAGCATCCCGATGGCCAAAGAGCCGAAGCTGGAATATTCGGATTTTTCCGGTGAGTTCGAGGATGACGGCATCACCGTGCTCGTCGACATCCACCGGCCGGCCGGCAGCGAAGGTGGCTGGACGCTGGAAGTGATCTCTCAGGAGGAGGACGTGACCTCCTGGGAAGGCACGTTCGAGACCGACAAGGATGCCTGGGAGGAATTCCTCGCGACCACCGAGAAGGACGGCATCCGCTCGTTTCTCGACGGCGAGGAGGACGGCGGGTCGGTCCACTAGGTCCGGATACGCGTGCCGGTCCCGGCCGACCCCTTTAAAGACCGTGGGCGGCAACCGCATCGCTGTGCTGCGGTTGCCCGGCCAGGCGCCCTAGAAGACGAACATGTAGAGCAGGATGATGACGAAGATGGGAACTCCCATCGCCCACAGCACGATACCTTTAAGCATAATGTTCCTCCTTTGCATCGAAGCCACAACGCAGCGTCCCGGCCGGAGGTTCCTCCCGCCCGGTCGCGCTCACGCCGCGCCTGCAAGGGCGACCGCATCGGCGCCGGCCGGATAGCGCAGCCGATCGGACATATCGTTCGCCGCATGCCAGACCGCCTCCGCCACATCCGTCTCCCGCGTCGTCAGGGCCGGATAGGCGAACCCCGCGAAGACCGCTTCCGCAAAGGCGGCATAGGCCCTGGGAACGAGATCCGTGACGGGAATGTCGGTGTTGACGGCAAATCGCGTCGTCGGCGCATAGCCCGGCACCACCAGCTTGGCCCGGATGCCGAAGGCCGCCAGTTCATGGGCGATCGCCCCGGTAAATCCCTCGATCGCCTGCTTGCTGGCGGTATAGGCGGCCGTCAGCGGCATGGGCGCAAGGGTGACGCTGGACGTGACGTTGACGATCGCCCCCGAGCGGCGCTCCCGCATCCGGGGCACCAGAGCCTGGACCATGGCCATGACGCCGAAGGTATTGGTCTCGAACACCTTGCGGACATGGGACATGGGCGTCGCCTCGAACGCGCCGACCACGCCTATTCCCGCATTGTTGACGAGGACGTCGATCGCTCCGACATCGTCAAGCGCCGCCTCGATGCTTTCCGGGCGGGTGACGTCGAGCGGCAGCACGCGGATGCGGGCCGAGGCGGGAAGCAGGTCGCTGCGGGGATTGCGCATGGTGGCGATGACGCTCCAGCCGCGCCGGTGGAAGTGGCGGGCGGTCTCGAGCCCGTAGCCGGACGAGCAGCCGGTAATGAGGACGGTCTTCATGGTCGGTTTCCTGGTTTACGTTGACGGCCCCGTGTAACCGGCCTAACTCGTACTTTCGCCGGCAAGGAGTCCGGAATTCATTGGCGGAAGTCCGAGTATGTCCGATCCGCTTACCGAGATGATCCGGCTCTTGCGGCCGCGCGCGGTGTTCTCGAAGGGGATCAGCGGCGCCGGGCGGTGGGCCGTCCGCTATTCCGCCTTCGGCCATCCGGGCTTCTGCGCCGTCACCGAGGGGAGTTGCCGGCTGGCGGTCGACGGCAAGCCGCCGATCCTGCTCGCAAAGGGCGATTTCGTGCTCCTGCCCGGCACGCCCGCGTTCACCATGTCCAGCCCGGAGCCGGGGCCTCCCGTCCACGTCGATCCGAAGACCGCAGGCCCGGGGCTGTCGGAGGTCCGCCACGGGCGCGCCGACGGGCCGCCCGACATGCGCCAGTTCGGCGGCCACTTCCGCTTCGATTCCCCCGATGCCGCGATGCTCGTCTCGCTGCTGCCCACCGCGATCCATATCCGGGGCGTGCCGCGGCTGACGCAGCTTGTCCAGCTTCTGGGAGAGGAGGCGGGACGCGAGGACCCGGGCCGCGACCTCATCCTGGAGCGGCTGGTGGAGATCCTGCTGGTCGAGGCGCTGCGCGCCGCGCCGCCACAGGAGACCGGTCCCGGCCTTCTGCGGGGACTGTCCGACGCCCGCGTCGCCGTGGCGCTGAGGGCCATGCATGCCGACATCGCCCGCCCGTGGACGGTGGCGGACCTTTCCCGGCTCGCCGGCATGTCGCGCACGACCTTCTTCGACCGGTTCGCCCGCGTCGTCGGCACGAGCCCGATGGACTATCTCCTCGGCTGGCGCATGGCGGTCGCAAAGGAGATTCTCCGGGGCGGACGCACGCCGCTCGACCATGTGGCGGAGCGTGTCGGCTACGGCTCCGCGAGCACGTTCAGCACGGCCTTCAGCCGCCAGGTCGGGCTGGCGCCGGGTGCCTTTGCCAGGCGCGAGGGCCGGCGGCCGGCAGGGCCGCGATCGACCGGGACGGCGACAGGGGCGACAACAGGGGCGACAACAGGGGCGGTCGAGCGGGTCGGGGGAGACGGCGCGTGACGGCGGCCGTCACGCGGCCTCGCCGCGGCGGGCGGCCTCGATCGCGGCGACGTCGATCTTGCGCATGGTCATCATCTCCTCGAAGGCGCGCCTTGCCTCGTCGCCGCCGGCCGAAAGCGCCTCCATCAGCACGCGCGGCGTGATCTGCCAGGAGATGCCCCAGCGATCCCTGCACCAGCCGCATTCGCTTTCCTGCCCGCCATTGCCGACGATGGCGTTCCAGTAGCGGTCGGTTTCCTCCTGGTCCTCGGTGGAGACCTGGAAGGAGAAGGATTCGTTATGGGTTAAGGCGGGGCCGCCGTTCAGGCCGACGCAGGGGATGCCGGCCACGGTGAATTCCACGACGATCACGTCCCCCGCTCTTCCGGAGGGATAGTCGGCGGGCGCCAGCACCACCTCCCCGACGCTGCTGTCGGGAAAGGTCGCGGCATAGAAGCGCGCGGCCTCCAAGGCGTCCTTGTCGTACCACAGGCAGATCGTGTTCTTCGCCATAGCAGGTCTCCTCTCGCAGCATGATCGCTCTTGCGCCGACATCCGGCAACCCGAGGACGATCCGGCGGATACCGGGCCTACAGAAGGGTTGCGAAAAACCCTGCCCTTCCCGCTTGCCGTGAGCCTGCGGGCCCGATACTCACCCAGGGTAGTTCCTGTCCTTCCGCGAGCTGTTCATGAGCCAGCCCATGCCGCTCTTCACCGGCCTTTCCGCCTTTCCCCTGACGCCGGCCGATCCTTCCGGGCGGGTGGAGATCGAGGCGCTGCAGCAGCTGCTGGAGCGGATCGTCGACGGCGGGGCGCAGTCCATCGGGCTCCTCGGCAGCACCGGCATCTACATGTATCTCCCGCGGGCGGAGCGGCGCCGCGCGATCGAGGCCGCGGTCGAGGTCGTCGGCGGCAGGCTGCCGGTGATCGTCGGGGTGGGCTCGCTCCGTACCGACGAGGCGATGGCGAACGCGAGCGATGCGGAAAAGGCGGGTGCGGACGCTCTCCTGCTCGCCCCGGTCTCCTATACCCCGCTGACGCAGGACGAGGCGCTGGAGCATTACCGGGCCGTCGCCTCGGCAACCGGACTGCCTCTCTGCATCTACAACAACCCGTCAACCACCCGCTTCATCTTCGGCGAGGACCTTCTCGGCCGTCTCGCCGCGCATCCGGGCATAAAGGCGGTGAAGATGCCGCTTCCCGGCGACGGGGATTTCTCCGGCGAGATCGGCCGGCTGCGCGCCAACGCGCCCGCCGACTTCGCCATCGGCTACAGCGGCGACTGGGGAGCGGCGGCGGCCATGCTTGCCGGCGCCGATTGCTGGTACAGCGTCGTCGGCGGGCTCCTTCCGCGACCGGCCGCGGCGCTTGCGAAAGCCGCCATGGCCGGCGACAGGGCCGAGACGGCGCGGCTCGACCTGTCCTTCTCGCCGCTCTGGGACCTCTTCCAAACCCATGGAAGCCTGCGGGTCATCTATGCCGCGGCAGGGCTTCTCGGCCTCTCGCAATCCGATCCGCCGCGCCCCCTCCTGCCGCTCTCCCCCGCCATCGTGGCCGAGATCGAGGCGGCGATCGCCGCGATCGGCGAGACCTGACGCCCGCAGCCGGCCCGGCGGGAGCCACCGAAACCGGCATGGGACGGGGATGCGGGCATTCGCCGCCTGTGGGAAATTGCGCAGGCCCCATGACAGCGGGCGCCATTGCCGCTAACGACGTGTCCGGCACGCCGGGCCGCAGCCTGCCCGGTGCGATGCCAGGCTCGGCAAGCAAGGGGCGTCACGATGAGCGAGACAAACGGCTATTTTCCGCGGTGGCGGCTGAAGACGGAAGGGCGCATCCTGCCGGATGAACGGCTCCCGACCGGACAGACGCTCGTGCTCGGACTGCAGCATGTCGTGGCGATGTTCGGCTCGACGGTCCTGGCGCCGATCCTGATGGGCTTCGACCCGAACGTCTCGATCCTGTTTTCCGGCATCTCGACGCTGATCTTCTTCATCGCCGTGGGCGGCCGCGTGCCGAGCTATCTCGGCTCCTCCTTCGCCTTCATCGGGCCGGTGCTGGTGGCAACCGCCGCGACGGCCGGCGCGCCGAACCCCAATATCGCGCTTGCGCTCGGCGGCATCATCGTCGCAGGCGCGCTCTATGCGCTGATCGGGCTGATCGTCATGGCGGCCGGCCACCGCTGGATCGAGCGACTGATGCCGCCGGTGCTGACGGGCGCGATCGTCGCGGCGATCGGCCTGGTGCTGGCGCCGATCGCGATCGCGAGTGCTTCGGGGACCGGGCCCGACAGCCCGGACGGAAGCCAGCTTTCCCGCTGGGTCGCCATCCTGACCGTCGCCGCCGTCGGCCTGATCGCCGTCTACGCCCCCGGCATGACCCGCCGCCTGCCGATCCTGATCGGCGGCGCGCTTGCCTATCTCGCCTATCTCGTGCTCGCCAACGGCTTCGGCATGGGCACGCCGATCGATTTCTCCGGCGTCGCGGCCGCCGCCTGGTTCGGCCTTCCGCGCTTTACCGCGCCGGTCTTCTCCGTCCCGGCGATCACGCTGATCGCGCCGGTCGTCGTCATCCTGGTCGCCGAGAACCTCGGGCACATCAAGGCGATCGGGGCGATGACCGACCGCAACCTCGACCCGTATCTCGGCCGCGCCTTCGTCGGCGACGGCGTCGCGACCATGGTATCGGGCTCCTTCGGTGGCACCGGCATGACCACCTATGCGGAAAACATGGGCGTGATGGCGGTGACCCGCATCTTCTCCACGCTCGTCTTCCTCGTCGCCGCGGCGATCGCCATCCTGCTCGGCTTCTCGCCGAAGTTCGGCGCGCTGATCCAGACCATTCCCGGCCCGGTGCTCGGCGGCCTGTCGATCGTCGTCTTCGGCCTCATCGCCGCAACGGCCGGCCGGATCTGGGTCGAGAACAAGGTGGATTTCGCCGAGCCGCGCAACCTCATCACGGTCGGCGTGGCGCTGGTGCTCGGCGCCGGCAACTTCAAGCTCGAGATCGCCGGCTTCACGCTGGACGGCATCGGCACGGCGACGATCGGGGCGATCGCGCTCTACCACGCGCTCGGCTGGGCGCGCCCGAACAAGGCCTAAAAACGGCTCTCCATGGCGGTCGGGCATGCCCCGACCGCGTTCCCATCGATGCGGATTTCGCGTATACTCCCCGCTTTGAGGGAGAAATTCCGATGGCCTTCATCTCCACTCCCGGCCCCGAAGCGGGCGATGCCACCGCCGCCATGTATGTCACGGCGGAAGAGAGCTACGGCTACCTGCCGAACATGTACCGCGTCTTCGGCCACCGGCCGGAGGTGATGGAGAAGTGGGGCGCCCTGCTTGCGAGCGTGCGCGGGCACATGAACCTTCGGCGCTACGAACTGGTGACGCTTGCCGCCGCGCGCGAACTCAAGTGCTCATATTGCATGCTGGCGCACGGCTCGGTGCTTCTACGCGAAGGCTTCAGCGAGGCGCAGCTTGCCGACACGGCCACCGACGGCGCCCATGCGCCCCTCGACGAGGCGGAGCGGGAAATGATGCGCTTTGCCTCCAAGGTGGTGCGCGACGCGACCTCCATTACCCGCGAGGACGTCGGCAGGCTGAAGGCGCAGGGGTTCAGCGACGCGGAGATCTTCGACATCACCGCGGCGGCCTCCGTCCGCTGCTTCTTCAGCAAGATGCTCGATGCGCTGGGCGCCGAGCCGGATTCCGCCTACCGGGAACGGATGCCGCCGAACCTCGCCCAGGCGCTTGCCGTCGGCCGCAAGATCGAAGGCGGCTTCCAGCCCACTGCTGCCGCCGCCGCCGCGCCGGCCCGCTGATCAAGTCCCGCAGAAGGTTTGCAGGACGCGTTCCTCCGGGCGCGGGGGGACTGTGTAGGCCTGGAATTCAGGGCGGTCCTCGTAGGGTCTTTCGAGCGCCTCCAGCAGCCGGTTGAAGAAGCCGAGATCGCCGTAGTTGGCGGCCGCCAGCGCCTCCTCCACCTTGTGGTTGCGGGGGATGACGGCGGGATTGACGGCGCGCATGGCGGCCGCCCGTTCCTGCGGCGAGGTTCTCTCCAGTTCAAGCCTTTCCCGCCACGTCTCCAGCCAGGCGCATGCCCTGGCGGGCTGGCGGAAGGACGAGAGGAAGGTTTTCTCGCCTGTTCGCGATTCCGGCTCCCCTGCCCCGCTCGTTGCCCCTGACCCTGCCGCTGGCCCTGACCCTACCCCGGCCGCAACGTCGCAGAGCCGCCGGAAGGCCAGGGTGAAGTCGGCTTCCTCCTCCTGCATGGCGGCGAGCAGCGCCTGGACCAGTTCGCCGTCGCCTTCCTCCTCGCGGGACAGGCCGATCTTGCGGCGGAAGACCGAGAGCCAGGCGGCCTGGAAGCGCTGGCCGAACTCCGAAAGCACGTGGTTGGCGACGAGGACGGCCTTGTCCTGGTCCTCGTCGATCAGCGGCAGCAGGCATTCGGCAAGCCGGGCAATGTTCCACTGGGCGATGCCGGGCTGGTTGCGATAGGCGTAGCGGCCGCCCTGGTCGATCGAGGAGAAGACCTTCATCTGGTCGTACTCGTCGAGGAAGGCGCAGGGGCCGAAGTCGATCGTCTCGCCGGAAAGGGTCATGTTGTCGGTGTTCATCACCCCGTGGATGAAGCCGACGCCGAGCCAGCGGGCGACGAGATCCGCCTGCGCGAAGGCGACCGCGCGCAAAAGTTCGAGATAGGGCCGCTCGGCCTGCCTGATCTCGGCGTAATGGCGATCGATCACGTAGTCGGCGAGCGTCCTCAGCCCCTCGACGTCCTGGCGGGCGGCGAAATACTGGAAGGTGCCGATCCGCACGTGGCTGGAGGCGACGCGCACGAAGACGGCGCCGGGCTGCGGGGTCTCGCGATAGACTTCCTCGCCGGTCGCGACGGCGGCGAGCGCCCTCGTCGCCGGAATGCCGAGCGCGTGCATGGCCTCGGAGAGAATGTATTCGCGAAGCACCGGGCCAAGCGCTGCGCGGCCGTCGCCGCGGCGGGAGAAGGGCGTCGGTCCGGCTCCCTTCAGCTGGATGTCGCGGCGGATGCCGTTGCGGTCGACCACTTCGCCGATGAGAATCGCCCGCCCGTCGCCGAGCTGCGGCACGAAGGAACCGAACTGGTGGCCGGCATAGGCCATGGCAAGCGGAGCAGCACCCTGCGGCACGACATTGCCGGCGAGGACCGCCGCCAGCCGCTGCGGGTCCGTCAGGTCCGCCTCAAGGCCGAGCTCCCGGGCCAGCGGCTCGTTGAATTTCAGGAGCACCGGTCCCTCGACCGGCTGGGGGTAGACCGGGGCATAGAAACGCTCGGGCAGGCGCGCATAGGAATTGTCGAACTGAAACAAGGGCAAGCTCCTTCGCCTCTCAGCCCATTCAATATGGGTATCGCCGCCCGGCCAGCCAACCGGGGAACCTGATGATTCGCCCCCCGCGCCGGCCTATCCGCCCCCGGCCGGCCTCCGTCATGATGCATTTCTGCAACAGCGGAAGTTGTTTGGCGCATGGGGCCGGAACCGGTGGAACGGCCAGTCTTCGGCTTCGTTTCCAAGGTCATCATCAACTACAGACCGCAGGGCAAGACACAGTAACTTCTCATTTACAAAAAGCTGTTGTAATTCAGCTACAGCTTTATCAGTGAGATCGATTACATCTTATCCATCCGCATTCGAGCAAGGAGACACATGATGAAGAGAACTCTGATCCTGGCAGCCAGCGTCGCAATGCTTGCATCCACGTCGGCTTTCGCTGCCGACGCTGTCGAGACCATTCCGGAAGCTCCGATCGCCGTCGAAATGCCGGCCGTCTTCACCTGGAGCGGCCCCTATATCGGTATCCACGGCGGGCACGGCTGGGGCAACGCTGATGTCGAGGGTCTTGATGCCGGCAACTTCGACGGCTGGCGCTTCGGCGGCTTCGTCGGCTACAACTGGCAGATGGCAAACGGCTTCGTCGCCGGTATCGAAGGCGACGTGAACTACGACTGGAACAAGGAAGACATCGGTGGCGGCTTCGACGGCGAAACCGGCTTCAACGGCTCCGTACGCGGTCGCGTCGGTGTCGCCCTGGACCGCACGCTGATCTACGCAGCAGGCGGCTGGACGGCGACCCGCGCCAAGGTTGAAGGCCCCGGCTTCGATGAAAGCGATACGCTGCACGGCTGGACGCTCGGCGCAGGTGTAGACCACGCCTTCACCGACAACGTCTTCGGCCGGCTCGAGTACCGCTACAACGACTACACGAAAGGCGATGTCGGCGGTCTCGACGTCGATTTCGACCAGCACGTTGTCCAGGTCGGTATCGGTGTGAAGTTCTGATCCACCCGATCAGCAGGAAAAAGGGCTCCGCGAGGGGCCCTTTTTTCATGGCGCGAGGCCGGTCCTCCAACGCGAGGCGCGGAGCCAAGGTTCGCGCTTCAGGATTGTGCGGTGATGCTCAGCGGGTGATGCGGAAATCGGCCGACAGTCCGGCCCCCTTTTCGTCCCATGTCTCGACCGCCGAGACGGAGGCGCCGGGAGGGCCATTCCGCAGGCGCTCGATCATGGCGTCGACCGCTTCGGCTGGTCCGGCAAGGAGTGCGGCGACCGTCCCGTCGGGCTCGTTGCGGACCCAGCCGGCAAGGCCGAGCCGCTCTGCCTCGCTCCGCGTCCAGGCGCGATAGCCGACACCCTGCACCCTGCCCCTGATCCTGGCTCCGATCACACGCCGGTCTTGCGTCATGGCGCTTCTCCGCTCCGTCTCAGGAGATGAGGTGGGAGTGCAGGACGCGGTGACAAGGGGCGCCGTGGCAAAGGGGGCGCCGCTCGCATGACGGCCTGCGGCTTCAGGAGGCGTTGAGGAATTCCGCAGGTGCCCGGGAGCACGTCACGGCCGGGCTCAAGGTCATCAGCGCCGCCACGGCGCCGAGCTTCTGCGGCTCGACCAGTCCCATCCGGTAGAGCCGGACGATCGACCGTCCGAGGGCGCGCTCTCCGTCGCCCGTATCCAGATGGGAATCCGATATGAGCGCGAGCAAGAAAGCGCGCCGCATCACCTCCAGATCATGGGGAGTGAAGACTCCTTCGCGAAGTCCGTCCTGTCTCGTCAACACGCCGCACCTCCCTTTTCGCGGGTCCACCCAGGGCGCCGGAATGGGTCGTCGGCGCCAATATGAGAGCCTATCAGGAAACTTCCGGACCGTGCGGCTCCGTACGGTAGAGGACAAAGGCCCGCGCCCGCCCCCTCCCGGCTTCGGCAACCTTGCCGGGACGGGGTTCGCGCAGGGATTGTCCGCCACCGTACCCAAAATCCGCAGAAAAATCGGGGTGCTATACGATCTGGAACCGCCAGGGGACTCACGGGCATGGCGGCCGGACCCTCCGCCCGACCATCAATGAGAACCATGTCCATCGCATACCACCCGGCCGCGCGAAACCGATTGCTAGCCCTGTTGCCCGAACACGAGTTCGACGAGGTGTCGCGCCATCTGGAGCCGGTGGACCTTCCGCGCGGCTTCGAGATCGTCGGCGCCGACGGTGACATCGAACACATCTACTTCCTGTGCAGCGGCATCGGCTCGGTGGTGACCGTGGCGACCGAAGGCCAGCGGGCCGAGGCCGGCATGTTCGGCCGCGAGGGATTTGCGCCGACATCCGCCGGCGTCGGCGGCACGATCAGCGTCCACCAGGTGCTGATACAGGTGGAAGGCCACGGCTTCCGGATGCCGCTCGACAAGGCGAAGGACCTCCTGTCCCGGCACCCCGTCTTCTCCAACCTGCTCGCCCGCTTCATCCAGGCCTTTTCCTCGCAGATATCGTTCACCGCCCTTTGCAACGTCACCTGCCAGGTGGACGAGCGGCTGGCCCGGTGGCTGTTGATGTGCCACGACCGGGTGGACGGCGACGAGATCCTGCTGACGCACGACTTCATCTCGCTGATGCTCGGCGTGCGGCGTCCGAGCGTGACGACGGCGCTCCACGTGCTGGAGGGGCGCAAGCTCATCAATGCCGAGCGCGGCCGCATCACCATACGCGATCGCAAGGGGCTGCAGGATTTCGCGACGACGGCCTACGGCAAGCCGGAAGAGGAATACCGGCGGCTGATCGGCGAGATCTAGGCCTGCGGCTTCAGCTGCTTGCGGACGACGTCCTGGAAGGACAGGCTGAGCAGGAGGACGCCGTTCTCGTCGCAGAGATCGAGACGCTGGTCGTCGATGACGAGCCCGTCCTTGATCCGCGCGGAGGCCAGTTCCTGGACGGCCTGGACCGCGCTTGCCGCGGCGTCTTCGGGATGGTCGAACTCGTCGCCCTCCTCGTCCAGTATCGTCTCGCCGTGATCCCGGATATGGAAGAAATACCGCATGACCGCCCTGGCTTTTGCTTTTGTCTCTGCTTGCGCCGGGCAGACCGGGGATCTGCGGGGCGACGATACTAGAACAGGTTCTTCATCAGGCGCCGGTATTCCTCTTCCGGCCGCCCATAGGCATCCCGTGCGAACATCTGAAGGCCGGGTCTGTTCCGGATCGTCACCTTGCCTCTCCCGGATGTGATGAAGCCGCTGCCTTCGAGGAGATGAAGGGAGGTGGTGACGCTGGGGCGCCGGACGGCGAGCATGATGGCCAGGTATTCGTGCGTAAGCGCGATCTCGTCTCCCTGCACCCGATCATGGCACATCAGCAGCCAGCGGGCGAGGCGCACGGTGACGTCGTGGATGGCGTTGGAGACCAGCGTGTAGGCCAGCTGGATCGAGAAGGCCTCCATGGCGCGCACGACGACCCGCGAAAAGTTCCTGTTGGTCTCCATGGCCCACCGGAAATCGGCATAGGTCATCCGATAGGCCTCGGCATCCACCTGTATGTTCACGTCATGCGAGTGAAGCGCGACGTCGGCGACGGCGGAGGTCGGCACATAGCCGTCGAAGCCGAACAGGCCGGCTTCGGCGCGGTGGCCATCGGGAGTCCGGGCGATGACCGAACCGATGCCGGAGGTCAGGAAGTAGAGATAGTCGATGGGCTGGCCGGAGGTTCCGATCGGCGTTCCGCGCGGCAGGTAGACATGCTGCAGGTCGCCCGCGACATCCTCGAAGTCGGCGGCCGGCAGAAGTGCCAGAAGCTTGTTCGATATGGCAGTCTGGAGAGGGATGTCCATGGCGCCTCCGATCGGGGGCAAGAGCGCGTTGGTCCCTCAGCCGCCTGCGCCCTGTTCGTCTGCAGACGATGGGACGGAGATAGGGGCGGAGGGTATCGCGGCAAGGCCGGCCAAGGCC
>JAEZHO010000099.1 GCA_023416545.1 Pseudomonadota bacterium | reverse complement strand
TGTCCCGGTGGTCGATTCGATCGCCGTCAGCGGCGTCAGGCGCTGGGGCTTCCAGTACGGCGCCCTCAGGGTCTGGGGATCGGTCGGCTTCGTCGCGATGAGCCTGCTGATGGGGCAGCTTATCGGCATCTGGGGTGGAGGGGTCCTTCCGGTCGTCGCCGCGATCGCCTTCGCGATGACGGTCGCCGCCGCCTTTGCCGCCCCCCGGATCGGCCGCAAGAGACAGCCCTCGGCGGGACACCGTCCCTGGCGATGGGGCGCGCTCGGACGGCTCGACCTGCACATGCTGATGATCGGCGCATGCGTGGCCCAGGCAAGTCACGCCATGTTCTACGCCTTCGGCGCCATCCACTGGCAGCACATGGGTTTCGACGGCGTGGAGATCGGCATTCTCTGGAGCATGGCGGTGATCTCGGAGATTGCCGTGTTCTTCGCCGCAGCCTTCATCACCCGGCACCTGTCGCCCTGGACGATGATGCGCCTCGGCTGCGCCGTCGCAATCGTCCGCTGGATGATCTTCCCGATGGATCTGGGCTTCTGGGGCTATCTCCTGCTGCAGTCGACGCATGCCTTCACCTTCACCTTCCTGCATATCGGCATCCAGCAGAAGCTGGTCGAGACGGTACGCGAAGAGCAGGAAACGTCGATGCAGGGGACCTATTTCTTCTACAACGGAGGGTTCCTCGCGCTGGCGACCTTCCTCTCCGGCGCCCTTTACAGAAGCTACGGCGTCGAAAGCTTTCCCGCCATGGCCCTCACGGCACTTCTCGGGCTGCTCCTGCTCGCGCTTGCGGCGTGGCTTCAGCCCCAGACTTCGCCGGTCGGCGGAAAGAGCGTCGAGCCCTCGTAGGTGAGGGCCGGCTCACGGTCGCGGGCGAGAAGCAGCGGGCCGTCGAGGTCGGCATAGTCGACGTCCTGGGCGAGCAGAGCCGCCGGCGCCATGGCGAGCGACGTCCCGACCATGCAGCCGACCATGATCCGGAAACCGAGCCGGTTCGCCTCCGCCTTCATCCGCAGCGCTTCGGTCAGTCCGCCGGACTTGTCGAGCTTGATGTTGACCGCGTCGTAGCGTGCCCGAAGCCCGGCAAGATCCTCCGTCCCGTGGACGCTCTCGTCGGCGCAGATCGGCACGAGCCTTTCGATATCGGCCAGCATCCGATCGGCTCCGGCCGGCAGGGGTTGTTCGATCAGGTCGATTCGCGTCTCCCGCGCCACCCGCAGATGCTCCGGCAGGTTCTCCTCGGTCCATCCCTCGTTGGCATCGACAATGATGCGGCTTGATGGCGCCGCTTCCCGCACGGCGCGCATGCGCGACCGGTCGTCGACCGTGCCGAGCTTGACCTTGAGAAGCGGCCGATGGGCATTTGCGGCGGCCGCCGCGGCCATCGCCTCCGGCTCGCCAAGCGACAGGGTGAAGGCCGTGGTGAGCGGCTCTGCGACCAGGCCGAGCCTCTCGGGGACGGTGATCCCGCTCAGCTTGGCCTCGAGGTCCCAGAGCGCGCAATCGACGGCGTTGCGGGCCGCGCCGGGCCTCATCAGCGACTGGATCTCGACCCTGTCGGCGCCGTCCGCGACCGCCTGCCGGACGGCGAGGATATCGGCCAGGACCTGCTCGACGGTTTCGCCGTAGCGCCGGTAGGGAACGCATTCGCCGCGGCCGGAACGGCCGTCCGCCGTGACCGTGCAGGTGATCACCTCGGCCTGCGCCTTCGAGCCGCGCGATATGGTGAACAGGCCTGCGATCGGAAAGGCTTCGATTGTTGCCTCAAGGTTACGGCGCATGCTTTTGAGCGTCCCATAAGTGGTATTTCCAGACGGCCACGTTATATTGCCGCTCGTCTCGCCCGATCAACCTGTCTTCGGCTTTACCGCGCCGAAGTGACGAAAGATGCCAGTGCCGTCCCAGTCCCTCGAAACCCGCGTTGCCGAAATGGCGGCCGAAGCGATGCCCGGGGGCGATGGCGAGCGATTCGTTGCTCGCGGCGACTGGCGCAACCACGGCATTTCCGAAGTTCTGGGCACGCTCGAAAAGCTCGAGAAGGCACAGGGCCGCGGCAAGGTCGACATCGACGTGTCCGGCGTCGTGGCGATCGATACGGCCGGCGCCTGGCTGATTCGCCGGCTGATCAGCGCCAAGCACGAGCAGGGACGCGAGGTGACGCTTTCGGGCGATCACGGCGGCATCGACGAACTGATCGCCGTCCTGCCGGAAAAGGCACCGGTTCCGCCGCCGCAGGTATCGAACCAGACCCTGTTCGAGAAGGTGTTCACCCCGGTGGGCCGGGTGGTCACCGAGCTTGCCGGCGACATGGTCGCGGCGATGTACATCCTCGGATCGGCCGTGCGCGGGGCGCAGATGAAATTCGGCCGGGGCGGGGGGATTTCTCCCGCGTCCGTGGTCAGCCAGATGGACAAGATGGGCGTCCGCGCCGTTCCGATCATTGCCCTCATGTCCTTCCTGATCGGCGCGATCATCGCCCAGCAGGGTGCGTTCCAGCTCCGGTATTTCGGCGCAGAAATCTTCGTGGTCGACCTCGTCGGCATCCTGCAGTTGCGCGAGGTCGGCGTGCTGCTGACCGCCATCATGGTTGCCGGCCGCAGCGGCAGCGCGATCACGGCCGAAATCGGCTCGATGCGGATGCGCGAGGAGATCGACGCCCTGACCGTGATCGGCCTCAATCCCGTGGGCGTGCTGATCTTCCCGCGCCTCGTCGCGCTGACCATCGTCCTGCCGCTGCTGACGATCATCGCGAACTTCGCGGCGCTCTACGGGGCGGCGGTCGTCTGCCTGACCTATTCGGGGATAACCTTCGATACCTTCCTGTCGCGCCTCCACGAGGCGATCGAACCGAGCACCGTCGCGTCCGGCATGATCAAGGCGCCGTTCATGGCGCTGGCGATCGGGATCGTCGCCGCGGTCGAGGGGATGAAGGTCGGCGGCAGCGCCGAATCGCTCGGCCAGCATGTGACGACGTCGGTCGTGAAGGCGATCTTCGCGGTCATCATGATGGATGCCTTCTTCGCCATCTTCTACTCCTCGATCGATTTCTAGGAGTGGCGGGGTGATGGAAACGAACGCGAGGCGACCAGAGACCAAGGACCGGGAGGTGGTTCTTTCCGTGCGCGACGTGACCGTCGGCTTCGGATCGAACATCGTCCTCGACAAGCTCAATCTCGACGTCTATCGCGGCGAGATCCTCGGCTTCGTCGGCGCGTCCGGAACGGGCAAGTCCGTGCTGATGCGCACGGTTCTGCGCCTTCTTCCGCGCCGCTCGGGCACGATCGAGATCCTCGGGACGAACTACGACCGCGCGACGGAACTGGAGCGGATGGCGCTCGACACCCGCGTCGGCGTGCTGTTCCAGCAGGGGGCGCTCTTCTCGTCGCTGACGGTGAAGGAAAACATCCAGCTGCCGATGCGCGAATATCTGGACCTGCCCCAGGCGCTGATGGACGAGCTCGCCTATCTGAAGATCGAGATGGTGGGGCTCGCCCCCGATGCGGCGGACAAGTACCCTTCAGAACTCTCCGGCGGCATGATCAAGCGGGCGGCTCTGGCGCGGGCGCTGGCGCTCGATCCGGAGCTCATGTTCCTCGACGAGCCGACATCCGGTCTGGACCCGATCGGGGCGGCCGATTTCGACATGCTGATCGCCCGCCTGCGCGATACGCTAGGCCTCACGGTCTACATGGTAACTCACGACCTCGACAGCCTTTTTTCCGTGTGTGACCGTATTGCAGTCCTGGGAAAGAAACGCGTATTGGTAGAAGGGACGCTGGAGGACATGTTCGCATTCGACGATCCGTGGGTTCAGTCCTACTTCCGCGGCAAGCGTGCCCGTTCGGTCGTGAGGCCGGAACCGGCCCTCGCCCATCCAGAAGAGAAGTGATCCGAGGTCATGGAAACCAAAGCCAATTACGCGATTGTCGGATTCTTCACCCTCCTAGTGATCGCTGCCGCCTTCGGGTTTGTCTACTGGATGGCGCAGTCAGGCCGCGGCGGACCTATGGCGGAACTGGCGATCCGCATTCCGGGCTCCGCGAACGGCTTGTCGGTGGGTTCTCCGGTGCGCTTCAACGGCATCCCCGTCGGCACGGTCCGCAACCTGACGATCGATACGGACGACCCTGAATATTCGCTTGCAATGACGGAAGTGCGCGCCGACGCACCGGTCTACCCCTCGACCCGGGCCGTCCTCGAGGTCCAGGGCCTGACGGGCGCTGCCTATATCGAGCTTTCCGGTGGCAACAAGGGCGAGGAGAACATCCTGCAGAAGGCGCTGGAGACCGACCGCCCGGCGGTTCTCATCGCCGACCAGTCGAGCGTGACCAACCTTCTGGCGACCGCAGACAAGATCCTCGACCGCGCCAATGACGCCATCGGCGACATTCAGGGCTTCGTCGCAGATGCGCGCGGACCGCTGACGCAGACGATCCGGAACGCCGAGACCTTCACGGCGTCGCTCAGCGACAATTCAGGCGCGATCGACGAGTTCCTGAAGAGCATGTCGGCGCTTTCCGGCACCTTCAATCGCGTATCCGTGCGGCTGGATTCCACGCTCGAGGCAGCCGAGGAACTGGTTCGCGCCGTCAACGCCGAGAAAATCAACCAGATCGTCTCCAATGCCGATCGGACCACCCGCAACATAGCCGACGCCTCCGACAACTTCGGCGAGATCGCCCAAAGCGTCCGCGACGGTGCTCAGGACTTCCAGCGCGCCGCCACGGAGGCCCAATCGGTGCTGAGGCGCGCCGACGAGGTTCTGACCGCGATCAACACGCAGAACATCGGCACCGCCGTCAACAACATCACCGCCGCCAGCGAGGACGCGCGCACCGCGATCTCGTCGGCCCGCGGCATCGTCGACAATGTCGCCGCCCGTCGCGCTGATATCGACCGCGCGATCGGCGATTTCACCGACATGGCGGAGAAGCTGAACAAGGCCTCGAACCGCGTCGACGGCATCCTCGTCAAGGTGGACGGGCTGCTGACCAGCGACGATTCCGAATCGCTCTTCGCCGAAGCGCGCCGGACGCTCGCATCCTTCCGCACGGTTGCCGACAACATCAACGCCCGTGTCGGACCGATCGCCGACAGCATCCAGCGGTTTTCCAGCACCGGGCTGCGGGACATCCAGGTTCTCGTGGACGACACGCGCCGCACGGTGCTCAACCTGAACCAGACGATCACCAATTTCGACGAGGACCCTCAGCGGCTCATCTTCGGCGGGGAAACGGTAAAGCAATATGACGGCAGGACGCGTCGATAGGAGGGGAGTTCGCATGACCCGGTTGAACTCTTTCAGGCGGAAGCACTGGGCCGTACTGCCGCTTGTGGCCATCCTTGCCGGATGCGGCGCGAAGGCGGACAAGGACACGTTCGAGCTGTCGATAACGCCGGCCAGCACCGGCCCGGCAGCGCGCGGACGCCAGATCCTCGTACCCCAGCCGACCGCGCTGAGCTCGCTGGACAGCGACCAGGTGATCGTCCGCGTCTCGCCCTCGGAGATACAGTATCTCGCCAAGTCTCAATGGGGTGACCGCCTGCCGCGCATGGTCCAGGCCAAGCTCGTCGAAGCCTTCGAGAACAGCGGCAGGCTGGGCGGCGTCGGCACGCCGGGCCAGGGGCTTGCGATCGACTATCAGGTGGTGACCGACATCCGCACCTTCGAGGTCGACATCAGCGGCGTCGACATGGCGACCGTCGAGATCTCGGTGAAGATCGTCAACGACCGCAACGGCACGGTCAGGGCGCAGGAGGCGTTCAAGGCAAGCGTGCCGGTATCGGGCTCCGCAAACCGCGACTTCGTCACGGC
>JAEZHO010000117.1 GCA_023416545.1 Pseudomonadota bacterium | reverse complement strand
GCGCGGCGACCTTCTGCTCCTCGCGGACCTTCCAGTTGATGTATTCCTCGATATCCGGGTGGTCGATGTCGACGACGACCATCTTGGCGGCGCGGCGCGTCGTGCCGCCCGACTTGATGGCGCCGGCAGCGCGGTCACCGATCTTCAGGAAGCTCATCAGGCCCGACGACTTGCCGCCGCCCGAAAGCTTCTCGCCTTCGCCACGCAGGTAGGAGAAGTTGGAGCCGGTGCCGGAGCCGTACTTGAAGAGGCGCGCCTCGCGCACCCACAGGTCCATGATGCCGCCCTCGTTGACGAGGTCGTCCTCGACGGACTGGATGAAGCAGGCATGCGGCTGCGGATGCTCGTAGGCCGACTTGGACTTGGTCAGCTTGCCGGTGAAGGGATCGACGTAGAAATGGCCCTGGCCGGGGCCGTCAATGCCATAGGCCCAGTGCAGGCCGGTGTTGAACCACTGCGGGGAGTTCGGCGCGACGCGCTGGGTGGCGAGCATGTAGGCAAGCTCGTCGCGGAAGGCCAGCGCATCGTCTTCCGACGAGAAATACTTGCCCTTCCAGCCCCAGTAGGCCCAGGTGCCGGCAAGACGGTCGAAGACCTGGCGCGCATCGGTTTCGGAGCCGTACTGCTCTTCCTTCGGCAGCGCCTTCAGGGCGTCGAGATCGGGGACGGAGCGCCAGAGGAACGAGGGGACATCGTTCTCTTCGACCTTCTTGAGGATCTTCGGTACGCCCGCCTTGCGGAAATACTTCTGGGCGAGAACGTCGGTCGCGACCTGCGAGAACTGCGCCGGCACGTCGATGTCGGCGAGCCGGAAGACGATCGAGCCGTCCGGGTTGCGGATCTCGCTCACCGCCTTGCGGAATTCGATCGCGCCATAGGCGCCTGTCTCTGGCGTGGTGAAACGACGTTCGATGCGCATTGCCTTGTCCCTCGTCTGCTGGCCCGTCGGGCACGAATATTTGGTCCGGCTACTCACGCTATGGGGCAGCCGGGGAAACTTCATCATCCAGGTGAATCACTGGGATACCGACCTGTATATTGTGCTGATGGTGGGCTGCAATACTAAATATAGTACTAACAGGTAGTTTTTACCAGTCCCCATCACGATGTCGCGGCAGGCGCCGGGGTGCACGGAAATCCGTCTGGCGGACCGCCCCTCATAGCCGGGTCCGCCATTGTCATTCCGCCTGAAACTCATGAAGGAACCGGCGCCCGGATGGTCCCGGGCCGGTTGCCGCCGCAACACCTGGCCAATGTCTCGCGGGCCGGGAGATTCGTCAAGTCATAGATCGACACGCATTCTTAACCACAAGATATTGTGTCTGCCGCTGTGGAAAACGGGGAATAAATTTCCTCTGCAAATTCAGGTATTTGGAAGAGGCGCCCGGGGTGTTGCGCGGCTGCAAGGCCTGCCCTGGCCAGTCCCTGCGGCCGCAATCGCCGCTATTTCAGGCCTGAGCGATGTATCGTGGCCGGCGATCCGCAGTTGTGGAAAAGCCCGCCGGAGAAAATCGCGGCGGGCCTCGTCTTGACAGGAGATCGAATTCGATTCTCCAGCAGGTGGCGGCAGGCGCCCTCCGGCCGGTCAGGCCTTCTGGCCCTTGGCAATCGGCTCCTGGTAGGTGAAACCCATGTCCCAGGGGAAGTAGATCCAGGTATCCTGGCTGACTTCCGTGACGAATGTATCGACGGTCGGGACGCCCTTGGGCTTGGCGTAGACGCAGGCGAAATGCGCCTTGGGCAGCATCTCGCGGACTTCCGATGCGGTCTTGCCCGTATCGGTCAGGTCGTCGACGACGAGCACGCCTTCGCCGCCGTCGGTGGTGAGTTCGGCAGCGATGCCCTTGAGAAGGTTCATCTCTCCCTGGCTCGTATAGTCGTGGTAGGAGGCGATGCAGACCGTCTCGATGAGGCGGATGTTGAGTTCGCGCGAGATGATTGCCGCCGGCACCAGGCCGCCGCGGGTGATGCAGACGATGCCGCGGAACTGCTGGCCGAGGCCGGCGAGCCGCCAGGCGAGCGCGCGGGCATCGCGGTGGAACTGATCCCAGGAGACGGGAAAGGCTTTTTCAGGAAGGGACATGGGACAGCCGTTAGCAAGAGCACATGGAAGTGCCCTCGCTATTAGCCGGACTGGGCCTGCGAAGGCAAGTACGCCCTCAACGCGACATCAGCGAGAGCGCCGTCATCGATTCAAGGAGACTGCGGGTGACGCCGCCGAACAGCATTTCCCACCAGCGGGACGTGCCGTAGGCGCCCATGACCAGGAGATCGACGCTGTTGTCGGCAAGCCGGTTCTCGATTGCCGTTGCCGCCGATACGCCGCCGCTTTCCTGCGTCGTCAGCGTGACGTTGACGCCGTGGCGCGCCAGGGCCGCGGCAAGCTCCACGCCGGCAAATTCCCGCGACTGGTTCGCGCGGTCGGGCGCGTCATGGCAGAAGACCTCGACGCTTTCGGCGGCCTTCAGGAAGGGAAGGGCGTCGAATGCCGCCCGGGCCGCCTCGCGCGATCCGTTCCAGGCGATCATGACGCGGCGGATCTCGCGCGGCGCCTTCATGACATAGGGGACGAGCAGGACCGGGCGCCCGCTGTCGAACAGCAGGTTTTCCAGTTCGGAGCGGTTGTCGTGATTGGGGTCGCCCTGGCTCGCGATGATCAGGTCGGCGGCCCGCATCGTCTCCATGACCGCCGCGGCATTGTAGCCGGAAGACGAAATGAAGCTGCGCCACTCCGCCGAGCGTCCCTCGCGGGCAATGCTGTCGCGGAAGATCGCCTCCACCTGCTTCGTCTCCTGCCGGGCCGCCTCCTGGAGGGCCTCGATCGCCGTCGGATCGGGTATTTCCATCGGGGCGATCAGCGGCAGGGCCGCCAGCGTCTCGGCGTGAACGCCGAGCACATGGGCATCGAAGCGGCGGGCGACGTCGAGCGCGTAGTCGGTGATCCGCTGCGCGTGGTCGGGTGTGTCGAGTACGGCGAGGATTGTCTTGTAGGTCATGGCTTCCCCCTTGTCGGCGACGTGATGTCGGTCAACTCTCGCCGCCTAACGTGTGGCTTTCCTTGATTTTGGTCAACCGCCCCGACAATTGCCTTCAGGCATCCACGCCGATCCCCGGCGGCAGCCGGCTTGCCTGCAGCGCGTGTATCATGTCCTGGACTGCCTCGACGGCGGGCGCAAGCTCGTTCTCGGTTCTGGCCCGCACGACGATTTCCGTCGTGAAGCGCGTCCCGTCATATTTCGGATAGGAGCCGATGCTCGTTGCCGGATGTTCCTTCTGGATGCGGGAAAGCGGCGTGCCGATATCGCCTTCGCCGAACGGGCAGGCGAGTGCCTGCGAAAGCATCGGCGCCCCGGTCCTCAGCTGAGGAAGGACGTTCTCCACCATTGCCTGGAAGACCTGCGGCACGCCGGCCATGACATAGACGTTCTCGACGATGAAACCGGGAGCCGTCGAAACGGGGTTTGCGATATGCCGGGCGCCTTGCGGCATCCGCGCCATTCTCTGGCGTGCTTCCGTGAACTCCATCTCACGCCGGGCATACATCTCGCCGAGAAGCCGCATTGCTTCCGGATCGTGCACGCAGGCCAGTCCGAAGGCCTTCGACACCGCATCGGCCGTGATGTCGTCGTGGGTCGGGCCGATGCCGCCCGAAGTGAAGACGTAGTCGTATCGCGTGCGGAGCGCGTTCAGCGCGTCGACGATCGCATCCTCCTCGTCGGCGACGATGCGCACTTCCTTCAGGTCTATCCCCGCGACCGTCAGGACATCGGCGAGATGGCCGATATTCTTGTCCTTGGTGCGTCCGGAGAGGAGTTCGTCGCCGATGGCGAGCATGGCGGCGGTTACGACGGATGAAGACGACATGTGAGCCCCGGGGTTACGACCTTTTTTCGTGTTTTACGCCAGTCCTCCCGATCGCAGAAGCGGTTTCGTCGGCCGTTCACCGCCTGGGGGTAGCATTGCCATGTACGTTTCTCTTTTGCGAACAGTGCGTCGTCCGGCGCCGGGGCTGACGGCGCGGGCGGAACAGCTTAGATGCCGGTGAGTTGAGACGCGTGGGGCGTCGCCAAGGAGATCAGCAATGGCAAAGGTACTTGTTCTTTATTATTCGGCATACGGCCACGTGGAGACGATGGCCCGGGCTGTCGCCGAGGGCGCCCGCGGCGCCGGCGCCGAGGTGACCGTCAAGCGCGTGCCGGAACTCGTACCCGAGGAGATCGCAAGGGCTTCGCACTACAAGCTCGACCAGGAGGCGCCGATCGCCACCGTCGCGGAACTTGCAGACTACGATGCCATCATCGTCGGTGCCGGCACCCGCTTCGGCACGGTCGCCTCGCAGATGCGCAATTTCTGGGACCAGACCGGCGGCCTCTGGGCCGAAGGCAAGCTGGTCGGCAAGCTCGGCTCGGTCTTCACCTCCACGGCGACGCAGCACGGCGGCCAGGAATCCACCATCCTCGGCTTCATTCCGACATTCCTCCACCAGGGCATGATCGTGGCGGGCCTGCCTTACGCCTTCCAGGGCCAGAGCGGCGTCGAGGCCGTCAAGGGCGGCTCGCCCTATGGCGCCAGCACGATCACCGACAGCGACGGTTCGCGCCAGCCTTCCGCCGTCGAGCTCGACGGGGCCCGCTTCCAGGGCGATTATGTAGCCAAGCTCGCCGCCCGGCTTTCGGCCTGAACCGACAGATCGGAGACTGAAGCTGAACGCGGCCTCCGGGCCGCGTTTTGCGTTCGGCGGGGCGGGATTCGGCGACTCGCGGGATTCGGGAGGAGCCTGATGCCTGGCGGGGCAGCCGGCTCCTCCCGAAGGCCGGCGTGCCGGCAGAGCGATTTCTAGGGGACAAGCCTTGCGGCGAGCTGACGGGAGCCCCGGACGCGGGGGCAGGGGGCTGCCGGAGCTCCCGGCCGCGCCGGTAAGGACGCGGCAGGGGCAAAGATGGAAGCCCTGGGCCGCTTGTCGAACGCCATTGCCGCGGCTGGTTGACCGGACCCTAATTCCCCCGCGCATCGTCCCGCGGCGGGGCATTCGGGCGCTGCCGGAATAAAAAAATGCCCCGCCATGAGGCAGGGCAATAAGGGGAAAAGCCCGGCTTTCTCAATCGGGCGATTCCTGTTTGACATCTGGCGCCGGCGCCGGCGAGTGCAGTTGGAACATTTTCGGTACGCCCGGCGACTTTTCGAGCGCGGATCGACATGGAACCAACGCCCGGATCGGCGATTGAGGGAAGTGGATCAACGGAGGAAGAGACCATGCGCAGGACCGTCACCTTCACCATGCTGGCACTCGGGCTTGCCATTTGCCCGTTCCTCGGCCCGTCCCTCGGCCTGAACGTCGCCGCGCAGGCGCAGGATGGCGGATCAGGCGGAGCCGCGACCGGCGGTGCTGCCGGAGCTACCGGAACGCTCGGCGCGAGCACCAACCTTCCCGGCGTCGACACGCAGACATCGACCGGCACGGACGGCAGTGCCACGGCGACGGGCCGCGTCGACAATTGCGGCGCCGACACCTCCATGCAGGGCACCGGAACCGCCGGCAGTTCGGGCGTGGCCGATATCGGCGCCGGTGCAACCGCAGGCGCCTCCAGCCCCTCGCAGGGATGCTGAGCACGCGGAGGCGGGAACTTCTGCTGCCGGGGCGTGCTTGGTGCGGACGACGGGGGTCGACATCGCCACTGCTTAACTGTTGAAAAAGTTCAGCTTTTCAGGCCGCCTTAGTGCGTCTTTGTAGCGGTTTTTGTAGCGCCCTTCAAGGCGAGTTAGTGCCAGTTCTCTAAATCCTCTGCCCTAGGGAGAATGATTTAACACACCATGGTTGAGGCCGACGAAGTCATGGATAACAATCACGTCGACGTGGAGAGAGGCCTCTGACGTCGGCAGGTTCATGAGCGACTTGAGAGGAGCATGCTTTTCTCTGCGAGACCGATAACCTTATGTCCGCGTCAAAGGTCAAGCTGATGCATTGGGCTCGGCCCCTCGCGCTAGGGAGCAGCTAGCGGGGTGGAACCGCGTTATAGCTGAAGAATCCCTATCGAGTTGAGATGCTCCAAGCAGAACAACTCTTCCCGTTCCGATTTTTCTTGTCTAGGTTGTCTTTGGGTCGGGGGACAATGCAGATGCTTGGACAACATCGGGGTACTATTTGGCATCGAAGCGACTTACAGATGCACACGCCCCGCGACCACGGGTGGGTCGGTGATGTTATTGAGGACAACGATGAAGAGGCACTGCAGGCCAAGCGCAGAGAATGGGCTGAGAGATTAGTTCGTCACTGCCAAGAGGCAGAGCCCCCCATAACTGCGATTGCGGTTACGGATCACCACGATTTCTGCATCGGGAAATATGTTCAAGACGCAGCCAATGGCACAGACTTGATCGTATTTGTAGGGATTGAAGTCACGTGCAGTGACAATGCGCAGTGTCTCGCGATCTTTGATCCTGCGACAGATGCGGGGATCATAACCAAGTTTCTTGGCAGCTTGCCGGGTGTGCCGCCACACGGTGACAATCTCCCCAAGGGACCGTTGGTCCAGCACTGTGGTCTAACCGTTCTCGAACTGGCCGACCTTATTGAAAAAGATGATCATATACGGCCTGTTTGCTTGATGCTCCCACACTTTGGTGATGGAGCCGCTCACAAGACCCTGAACGCCCCTCAATCTGGCCCCAGGTTCGCTGCGCTTGATGTCGATGGCGTCTACATAGAGAAGCCCTACTCGAGCCTTGAACCAGCGACTTTGGAGAAGTTGCGCGGAAGTATTCCTCACTGGGGAAAAAGGAGGAGGGGCCTTGTCGCTACAGGTGACAACCGGCACGACTCCTTTGCGCGCATCGGGCTTCACGATTGTTGGCTGAAGCTTGGAGAACCAACGATTGAGGCGCTGAGACAAGCTCTTCTGGCCGATGAAGCCCGCATAGCATATGCGGCACCTGAAGAGCCGGCAGAACGCATCCTGGCTCTCGAGGTCGCTTCAAGCCTTGTGGGTGAGGTACCGTTGGCGATAGCGTTCAACGCCGGGTTCACAGCCCTAGTAGGGGGTCGTGGGACTGGGAAAAGCGCCATACTTGAATATCTTCGGTTTGGTCTTGGTAGAACCGAAGCTGACATCCCTGGCACTGACGGAGTTCAGGGGCAGTCCCGCGAGGGAAAGCTTCTCGAAGACACTCTGGTGGGTGGCTATGTCGAAATCCTTCTGGAGCGAGAAGGGGTCAGAGAGACGTGGCGGCGAGAACTGTCGTCGCGCGACTACATTACCGCAACCGACAGCACGGGCACAGTGACGCGGTTAACGCTCGACAGCGCCCGAGAACGATTTCGTGCCCGCGCGTTCCGCCAGAAGGGATTGTCGTCTCTTACTTCCAACCAAGCCACCGCCTATGACCAAATAACGGGTATTGCGGCTGCAGAAGCGTTGGCTAGAAGACGGGAGGTAGATCGGGCAATAGCGAATAGCAAGCGAGCCGTTGCTACCTCCCTGCAACAACTCGTGGCGTATTGGCAGGCAGAACTGGAACTCAAACAAGCTAAGGATAAGCTTGTCGATTTGAGTCAACGGCAGGCAGCTGTAAGCGCCGCGCTTAGCCAAAGCGGTGTTTCCGACAAACACTTATCCGTAATGGAACAAGCGGACACCTATGCGCGCGCCAATGCTTTTTTGGAACTCGTCGTTGACACCATAGCGGGCGAAGAAAGTGCTATCCCTGATGAAAGCCTTTTGGAGGCGCCCCTACCCGAAAAGCTAGCTGGTGAAGAGTTTGCTCACCTTCATCTACTCAGCCAGCAGGTGAAGGAGGCGCAGGCAGTCATCAATCAGGCCTATGCTGATGCTCGACAGGCGCTTGTGATACTGAAGGAGGCGCATCGTCAGGCTCAGTCCGCGCACAGCCTAAAGGCTTATGACGTCGGGGTGAAGCTGATCGAGGCTCACGAGGCGCAGACTTCGCATAAGGCTCTCATGGAAGATAGCAAGCGGTTGTCGTCCGAGCTGGCTGGTGCAGAACAAGCGCAGGGACGCGCTTTGAGCCGTCTGAATGAGACCAGAAGCCACGAAACATCATTTCTTCGTGCCCGTAGCGAGATGAGCAACCTATTGGCGCGTCGTCAAACTATTCTCGCGGAAGCTGCCGAACAGGTCGCGGACAAATCAAGCGGTCTGCTGAAAGCGAGGCTAGGAAAAGATCGCGCTCCTTCTGAATACTCAGCGGCACTGCAGCGTCTGACGGAGGGAAGCTATATCACGGATGCGGCACAAAAATGCGAAGACTGGATAAAAGCGGCCATTTCAGATGACGAGCATGCGTGGGAGAAGATCGTGGCTGAGCTTCTCGCAATCTACCGGCTGAAGATCTCTGCAGGCTCTCCCGGAGAGCCAGGCACTGAGATACTGGCGCGTATCAAGGCGCTCTTTTTCCAGAGCTCGCCAGTCACGGATCGACAGGCATCCCGCATCTACACCAATCTCAGTGATAGCACGCTTGCCGATATTCTCGCGGCTGTGCCGCAAGATCGGATAGTTATGAAGTATGTTGACGAGAGCGGTAAAGAGATGCAGTTCGGGCAAGCGTCGCCAGGACAGCAGGCGTCTGCCCTTCTGGAACTATTACTTAGGCAATCTGCCGGGACACTCATCATCGACCAGCCTGAAGATGACTTAGATAACCGCGTGATCATGAAGATCGTTAATTTGATCAGGTCTTCAAAGTCGCGTCGCCAGTTGATCTTCACAACTCATAATCCGAACATGGTGGTCAATGGGGACGCAGATAAGGTCGTTGCCCTGAATACCCGTGAACCCAGGCCGGGAGGTTCCTATTCCGGCCCAGTTATCAGCTTACGAGTTGACGGCGCCATCGAGACCTCTGACGTGAGAGACTACATAACCAACGTCATAGAGGGTGGTAGGGATGCTTTCGATCTTCGCAGCAGGAAGTATGGCTATGACGAGAAGACGAGAGGATAAGTTCTTAGCTAATGGCTTCTAGGCAAAATGCATTATCGCCACCTCGCTTACGAAGCCGCAGCCTTTTCCTGTCTCAGCGCCCTGAACACACTCGACCGGCTGACCCCCAGCTCCTGCACAATCG
>JAEZHO010000083.1 GCA_023416545.1 Pseudomonadota bacterium | reverse complement strand
AGCCTCCCGGTCGCCGTCGAGGAGGAGCTTGCGCTGGCTCTCGTCCCTGTGGTCCGCGTCGCGGGGAATGCGGAAATAGCGCGGCTGCTCGCCGCCGGTCACGTAGGCGGTGCCGTAGGCGAAGGGGCCGTCCTTCATCGGCACGGAGGAATCATCCTCCTTGATGCGGCCCTTCATCTCGGCAAAGAGCGTCTTCTGGAGATCCTTGGTGTCGGCCATGGCCGCTTCCATGTAGGCGTTCTCGGCCTCCAGGTGGGCGCGCAGTTCCGGGTCCAGCAGGCTCGGATCCTTGAACATCGCCTGCCAGTTCTCCGCCCGCATCCAGGCATAGTCGTCGGTGCGGGCGATCCCGTGGCGCGTATCGCCGACCGGCTTCTTCTTGGCGACGGGCGGGGAGGGGAGATTGTGGAAGACGGGCTTGCGGGAAACCAAGGAGGCGCTCCGGATTTTGCTGAGAGGGAAGAGCCCCAGAGATAGGCGCCCCGCCGCCGCGGGGCAAGGCGGCGCCCGAGACTTAGCTGACTTCCGGGGCAGTGGGGGAGGACGTTGCAGCAAGCATGGGCTTCGTCGGACGATGCCAGCTTGTTGCTCGATATCCGGGATCAGACCTGGATATCGAGTTCAAGGACCAGATATCGGGTCGCTTAGAGCACGGGCCTCGTTGAGAGTGTAGACCCGCAGGGATGCCCTCCGGTCGCCCCCCTCGCTTTCGCTCCGTGCCTCACCCCGGCAGGTGGGGCACGGTCTTGCGGTCCGGGAAGAGTTCGTGGGCGATGGTCATGGCGATCAGTGACAGCGGCAGCGCGAGCATGGCGCCCACCGCACCCCAGAGCCAGGTCCAGAAAAGGATGGCGATGAACACCAGGAAGGGGTTGATCTCCCACTGGCGCCCCATGACGGCCGGGAAGATCAGGTTCTCCATGATCAGGTGGGCGAGGAAGAAGACGACCGCCGGCGCGAGCCCGAGGAACAGTGTGTCATGGGTCAGCACGCCGCCGAGCGCGATCGCGAAGGTCATCAGCGTGATGCCGAGATAGGGGATGAAGCTCGAGATGAAGGCGAAGAGCCCCCACATCACCGGCGCCGCAAGTCCGCCGAGATAGGCGATGACGGTCATCGACACGCCGAGCCCGAGATAGAGCATCGAGGCCGTGGCGAAGTAGTAGCCGAGCACTTCTTCCATCGAGTTGAGGACGCGGATCGCCACCAGCCTCTGGCGGCGTTGCGGGAAGGCCATGATGACCGTCCGGCGCAGGCGGGCCCGGCCGTAGAGGAAGAGCAGGAGAGCCGCAAAGAAGATCAGTGCCTGGACGATGGCGGGAGCCAGGCTGGCGCTGAGGATGGCCAGCACGCTGCTGCTGTTTTCCAGGAGCTTTTCCATCGACATCGGGCCGGTTTCGAAGGTCGCCGCGCTGATGTTCAGCCATTCGATGCGTTCGAGGTAGGGCAGGATGCGGTCGATCGTCTGCCGGGCGAGGTCCGGGCCGCTGTTGATGAAGAAGGCGATGGGCTCGGCAAGCGCGTAGGCGATGAGAAGGAGCGTTCCGGCCACCGCCGAGGAGAGGGTAAGCGCGATGCCGAAGCGCGGCACGCCGAGTTCCCCCAGCCGTTCGGCGGCCATGCCGAGGATGATGCCCACGACCATCGCCAGCGTGATCGGGATCAGCAGCAGCTTCATGTAGGAGATGACGGCGACGCCGAGCAGGCAGAAAATGCCGATGACGGCCCAGCTGGCGGCCACTTCCAGTGCCGCCCGCCCGAGCGAGGAGAATTCGGTCGGATCCGCCTCGTCCTCGATCCTCGCGGTCTCGGTCTTCGCGACGGCGAGGTCTGCGGCTGTTCTCTTCGGCTTGCGGCCGTTGCTGGTGTCTGACGTCGCCATCTGTCGGGTCCCCGGTGCGCGCCGTCAACGCACGGCGGCAGCACCGGTTCCGGACCTCATGTCGAAAGCGTGATGCCGATGTTCCACGGGTCGCTGATCGCGAAGCCGGACGCCGTCTGGCGCACCGGAATCTGGCTCTGCCCGAGCGCCGCGAGCGTGGCCTCCAGCTTCGCCGCATCGTTATAGTGCAGGCGGTAGCCGGAAAGCCCCCTCATGGTCCCGTGCCGGGGCTCCGCCCTGCGGCTGTTCCAGACATTGGCGGCGACGTGATGATGATAGCCGCCGGTCGCCATGAAGCTTGCGCCGGGATAATGCGCCATCACCGTCATGCCGAGAATGTCGCGGTAGAAGCCCTCCGCTTCCGCGACGTCACCCACCTGGAGGTGGATGTGGCCGATCGCCGTTCCGGCCGCCATTCCCGTAAACGGCCTTTCCGGAGCCTCGGAGAGAAGGTCCTTCAGGTCCAGCCGCTCCGTCGCCATCTCCACCATGCCGTCGTCGTGATAGTCCCAGTCCTCCGGCTGGCGGTCGCGGTAGATCTCGATCCCGTTGCCCTCCGGATCGGACACATAGAGCGCCTCGCTGACGAGGTGGTCGGATGCCCCTTCGAGGCGAAGGTTCAGCTCGGCCGCATGGGCGAGCCAATGGGCAAGGTCCGCGCGGCTCGGCACCAGGAAGGCGATGTGGAACAGCCCGGCTGCCGTCTTCGGCGCGGGCGTCGCGTCGCGGCGTTCCGTCAGCGTGAGGAGCGGGCGTCCGGAAACGCCAAGCACCGCGCGGCCGGGTTCCTCTTCCAGGACCGAGAGCCCGACGACGTGCTGGTAGAATGAAGACATGCGCGGAAGATCACCGACGACCAGGTCCACATGGTCGACGAAGGCGGGCGTGGTAAGGGCAAAGGGCGTGCCTTCGGTCATGGGAAGTCTCCTGCATGCGATTGTCTTTCCCAATTATGGCGAGTGTATGCCGTTCAATAAAGAGCACCAATCGTAGACGCGTCGTTCAGAAATCATTGACGATCGTCGCCGCGGCGTTGATCGGGATCAATGCGGGATGCCGCAAAACGCGAAGGAATGGCAGGGCCGCATGAGCGGCACGCTCAGGGAGAGTCCGTCATGTACAGCACCATCATCGTCGCGGTCGACGTCGGAGCCATCGAGAAGGCGGACCGGATCGTTCCGCGCGCCATGGAACTGCTGCGGGAGGGAGGGCGGATCGTGCTGGTCAGCGTCGTGGAGGACCTGCCCGGCTACATCATTGCCGAGGTCCCGCCCAGCATTCCGCTCGATGCCCGGCGCGAGGCGGGCGAGACGCTGGAGGCGCTGCGCCGCAGGCACGGCCTCGACGCCGAGGTGGAAGTACGCCAGGGACCGCCCGCGCGCCAGCTTCTCGAAGCCGCGGCCGATCACGGGGCCGACCTGATCGTCCTCGCCTCGCACCGCCCCGATCTCTCCAACTACTTCCTCGGCGCCACGGCCGACCGCGTGGTGCGCCACGCCCAGTGCTCGGTGCTCGTGGACCGCTGAATCCGAAACGCAGGAACAAGACAAGGATTTCGACCGATGGACATCGCAAGGTACAGGGCCATTCTCACCGAGCGGCAGCGCGAACTGAATAACCGCCTGCACAGGATCGAGGAGGATTTCGAGCAGCCGCGCAATCCCGACGACGACGACCGCGCGCTGGAGCGCAACAATGACGAGGTCCTGGAGGAACTGGGCGAGGCCGGTCAGAAGGAACTCGCCGCCATCGACGCGGCGCTGGAGCGCATCTCCGCCGGCACCTTCGGGACCTGCGTCAGGTGCGGCGGGCCGATCTCCGCGGAGCGCCTCGACGCCGTGCCGCACACGCCCTTCTGCAAGACCTGCGCGGCCGCTCTTTGACAGGTTGAAATTCTTTTTGAATCAACAGCCTCTTGCCTCGCGGCGAAGGAGCGATCATCTTGGTCGCACTGGTGCCGCGAGGATTGCATGACCGAGTTCTTCAACTTCGGAAGGAAGTATGATTTCCACGAGATCGTTGCCGACGGGATCGTCCACGGCATCGGGATCGTGCTGGCGCTGATCGGCGTCACGGCGCTGATTTTCTACGCCACCCTGTGGGCGAGCCTCGGCGAGATCGCCGCCGCCTGGGTCTACGGCCTCGGCCTGCTTCTCTGCCTGTCGATCTCGTTCACCTACAATATCTGGCCGCATACGCGCACCAAGTGGGTCCTGCGCCGCCTCGACCATTCGGCGATCTTCGTGCTGATCGCCGCCACCTACACCCCCTTCCTCGAGCGGGGCGTCCATGACCCGCTGATCCTCTTCATGCTCGTCGCGATCTGGGCGACGGCGATCGGCGGCATTACCCTGAAATGCCTCTTCCCTGGCCGCTACGATCGGCTGGCCATCCTCCTCTACCTCGCCATGGGCTGGAGCGGCGTCATCGTCGCGGTGCCGATCTCCAGCTACCTGCCGGCCGTCACCGTCTGGCTGATCGTCGCCGGCGGCATCATCTATTCGCTCGGCGTCGTCTTCCATGTCTGGGAGCGGCTGCGCTTCCAGAACGCCATCTGGCACGCCTTCGTCGTCGCCGCCTCAGCGGTGCACTATGGCGCCGTCCTCACCAGCTTCAGCCTGTCGGGTACAGGCTTCTAGCGCCACGCCTGTGACCACCCCGGTCCGCTTCCCTCTCTCGTCGGCCGCCGCGCCGGCAATGGACAGCCGTGCCCGTGCCCGGTAATCAAAAGGGACGATCCGGCATCGAACGATCCCGCCACAGGCGATCCCGCAAGAGACGAGTGCTCCCATGACATCCGCCCCCATCATCCGCGACGCGACCGAGGCCGATCTTCCCGCCATTCTGGAAATCTACAACGACGCGGTGGCCAACACGACGGCGATCTGGAACGACACCCAGGTGGACCTCGCCAATCGCCGGGCCTGGTTCGAGGCCCGCGGCGCGCGCAATTTCCCGGTCCTTGTCGCCGATCTGGACGGTGAGGTGGCCGGCTACGTTTCCTACGGCGACTGGCGCGCCTTCGACGGCTTCCGCCATACCGTCGAGCATTCCGTCTACGTGCACCCGGACCATCGCGGCGCCGGGCTCGGCCGCGACATGATGCGGGCGCTGATCCGGGTTGCCGGCGAGCGCGGCGTTCACGTGATGATCGCCTGCGTCGAGGCCGGCAATGCCGCCTCGATCCGGCTGCACGAGAGCCTCGGCTTCCGCAATGTCGGGACGTTTTCCGAAGTCGGCACCAAGTTCGGCCGCTGGCTCGACCTCACCTGCCTGGAACTGAAACTCTAGAGCGGCGCTGCGCCACCGCCCGCATACTGGAAATAGGCCCAGGCAAGGGCGAACGCGGCGATGACGGCGATCGCCGTGACGAGCTTGCGCAGCCCGGGATTGGGCTTTTTCGGCTCCTGCGGCTGCGGCGGTTTCTTGAACTGGACGACGTTGGACATCTTGCTCCCTGCGGGTGTGGCTCGTCTCTTGCGCGGGCGAAGTTAAGGCTTCTCTCATGCGATGCCCAGCCCAAATCGCAGGACGGCGGTCGCGCCGCCGCAGGTGACGGCGGGTGGGCTTGGAAGGGCGCGCGCCTGTCCTATCTTCCCGCTCGGTCGTTCCGCCTGAAAGGATCATCATGCCTGTCATCGCCTCGTTCGTGTACCGCAATGGACGGCGCGGCGAGCCCGTTACGGCCGACCGTCCTCCCCCTGAACTGGATACGAACGATTTCGTCTGGATCGGCCTGCTGGAACCGGTTGCGAACGAGATCGAGGGGCTGGCGGAGACCTACGGGCTGCACCCGCTGGCGGTCGAGGACGCGCTCAAGGCCCACCAGGTGCCGAAGGTCGAGGTCTATGGCGACCAGCTGTTCGTCATCGCCAAGACCGCCCATCTCGAACGCGACAAGATCCGCTACGGGGAAACGGCGATCTTCGTCGGGCGAAAGCACATCATCACCGTCAGGCACGGATCGGTGCGCGACCATACCGAACTGCGCTCCCAGCTTGAATCCTCGCCGACCCTTCTCGCCCAGGGCCCGGACTACGTCCTTCACGCCATCCTCGATTTCATCGTCGACGGCTACCTTCCGGTCGTCCAGGAGGTCGAGGACAGGGTGCTGAAGATGGAAAAGCACATGCTGGCCTCCTTCCTGGAGCGCGAGCAGATCCGCCGGCTGTTCCGGCTGCGGCGGCAGCTGATCCTCTTCGGGCGCATCCTGGGGCCGATGTCGGACGTCACCAGCAAGCTCGTCAATCTCGATCTTCCCTGCATCGACGTGAACGCCAGGCCCTATTTCCGCGACGTGCACGATCACGTCAGCCGGGTGGCGGGAATGGTCGGCGGCCTGCGGGAAGTCATCACCTCCGTCTTCGAGACCTCCAACCTCCTGGAACAGCAGCGGCAGGGTGTCATCACACGCCAGCTTGCCGCCTGGGCGGCGATCCTCGCCGTGCCGACCGCGATCGCCGGCATCTACGGCATGAACTTCGCCAACATGCCGGGCGTGGGGAGCCCCTACGGCTACTATGTCGTGCTCGCCGTCATCGCCGTTCTCTGCGGGCTCCTCTACTACAGCTTCAGGAAGACCGGCTGGTTGTGATCTTCGCGCCTTCCTGACGGTGCGGATGAACTTCCGCCCGTCTGCGACGTTTGGCAGGTCTTGCTTGTCGACTTTGGGAGATACCGATGGAATTGCAGAAGTTCGCAGTCGCCGATGCGCCGTTCCGACGTTCGCCGGGACAGGAGGCTGACATCTTCGTCGCCAACATGGTCGACCAGCGCCATGGCGGCCCCGTCACCATCGGCTTCGGCCGCTATGGCCCGTTCCAGACGCTGGAGGAGACGATGGCGGTGGACGACACCATGATCGTGCTGGAAGGCCGCCTCGCGGTCTCGACCCCGAGCGTGTCGCTGGAAGCCGGTCCCGGCGAGGTCGTCTACATGCCGAAAGGGGAGGCGATCACCATCCGCTCGCTGGAGGAGGGGGCCGTCACCGCCTACGTCACCTATCCGCACTGGGAGGAGGCGCGCGGCTGATCTCGCGGGTCTTCCAAGGAGGTC
>JAEZHO010000055.1 GCA_023416545.1 Pseudomonadota bacterium | reverse complement strand
GTCGACATCGTGATCGTCGCGCCATTCACGAATTCGAGCAGCGCATGGATGTTCGTCGGCGTCTCGACGGGAAGAACCGTGCCGGCGAGCGGCTGGCTGGTGACGGTGCGGGTGGGGCTCGCCATGGAGCTCATCGCCGCGACGCGCTTCACCGGACCGATGAGATTGATGAGGTTGGCGACGTAATAGGGCCCGAGATCGAGGATCGGCCCGCCCCCCTTGAGGAAGAAGAAGCCGGGATTGGGATGCCACATCTCCATGCCGGGGCTCATCACATGGCAGGTGCCGGCGGTGATGCGTCCGACGCCGCCCTCGTCGATGTATTTCCGGGCAAGCTGGTGTGCGCCGCCGAGGAAGGTATCGGGAGCGCATCCGATCGCCAGTCCCTTCTCCTTCGCGAGCCGCCGCAGTTCCTCGCCTTCCTCCAGAGAGAGAACGAGCGGCTTTTCGGAATAGACGTGCTTGCCCGCCTCTAGGATCGCCCTGGAGACCGCAAAATGCGCGTCGGGGATGGTCAGGTTGACGATGACGTCCAGTTCGTCATTGGCGAGCAGTTCGTCGATGGACTGCGCCTTGACGCCGTATTCCTCCGCTCGCAGTTCCGCTGCGCTGCGGTTGAGGTCGGCGCAGGCGAGCATCTTGATGCCCTTGAACAGCGGCGCCAGCGCCAGGTAGGTGATGGAGATATTGCCGCATCCGATGATGCCGACGCCGAGTTCCTTGGCCATGGTGGGCTCCGAAATGCAGTTGTCTCAATAGGTCTTGAAGGCGGCGATGGACCGGGAAATCAACCGCTCCAGGTCGTTTGGATTGTCATGCTCGACGATGAAGTGCTTCGCCGGCGTCTTGCTGCGCAGGGCCTTCATCAGCCCCTTCCAGTCGACCGTCCCGTGTCCCACGTCCGCCCAGCCGTCCTCGTCGGCGTTCTCGCCGGCAGGCGCGATGTCCTTGACGTGCACGGCGGTGATGCGGTCGCCGAAGCGGTCGATCCAGGCGAGCGGGTCCGCTCCGCCGCGGATGACCCAGGCGATGTCCGCCTCCCAGGAAAGATCGGGGCCTCCCTCGAAGATCCGCTCCTGCGGCAGGGTCCCGTCGGACAGCGCCTTGAACTCGAAGTCATGGTTATGCCATCCGAACGTGTAGCCGGCGTCGCGATAGCGCTTTCCGGCTTCCGACAGCCGCTTGCCGAAAGCGCGCCAGCCGGCCGCATCGGTCGGGCGAAGGTCCGCGACGAGATGAGGGCAGTAGATCGCCTCCATCCCGAGCGTTTTGGCGATCAGCAGGGCCTGTTCCGGCTGCTTCTCGAGAAGATCGAGGCCGAAATGCCCGGTCGGCATGGTCAGGCCGTTGGCCTCTAGATCCGCCTTCATGGCCTTCAGTTGGCTCTCGTCCATGCTGGCGTAGAGGGCGCCGTACCCCTCCACCTCCGCGTAGCCCGCCTTGGCGAGCGCGCTCAGGGTATCCGCGAGAGGCGGGAAGTTGCGGGCGCTGTAGAGCTGGAAGCCGAGTCTGGTCATGTCATCCTCCCTGGGCCTCGTGGCCCGTCTGCAAGAAAGTGTTCAACCCGCCGCCTGGCAGGAATAGAGGTCGTAGGTCCGGAACGCGGGCGTGCCCGCCCCCGGCACCGAAGGGGTGAAGGTGATTCTGCGGTTCTCGCCCGCGGCAAGATCGAAGGCATTGTCGGAGTAGCGGCCGGGCGTATCGCTCTCGACCATCACGAAGAGTGCCAGCCCCGAGGCCTCGACGAGGATGTCGAAGCTTCCGTCACCGGTCGGGGACACGAGGGTTTCGAGACCTGGCGCCTGAAGCTCGAGCGCCTTGTACGTCCCGGGTACAAAGTGCCCCTCGCCGCCCGTGCCGTTCGAGGCCGTAAAGCTCCAGAAAAGGATGCCCTGGGGCAAGATATCGGTCGCCGGCAGGGTTATCGCGGTCACCGCCGCATCGGGAGAACAGACCGCCTCTACGCTTCGGAGCGACGTCCGGCGGCCGTCCAGCGCAACCATCGAGAGATTGATGGTCACGGTGACGTCCTGCATCGTGTCGTTGACCAGCGAAATGCGGATCTCCGTGCCGTCCTCCGACGGGATCGCGGCGACCGCCACCGGCTGGAAGAAGCGGCGCGCCACGTAATGGAGGATCTTCCAGCCGCCGCCATAGTCGAGGCTCGACCAGGACGCGACCGGCCAGGTATCGTTGAGCTGCCAGTAGAGCGTGCCCATGCAGTGAGGCTTCAGCGACCGCCAGTAATCCACCGCGGTGCGGATCGCCAGCGCCTGCTGCACCTGGCTGAGATAGACGAAGTTGGCGAAGTCTCGCGGGAACCGGAAATAGCGGAACATGGTCGCCGCGATACGCTCGTTGCCGCCGGCGTTCTTCTGGTGGTGTTCCATCACGGGCGAAGCGATGTTCATGTCCTCGCGTGCCGCGTAGGTCTGGATGACCGGCAGCGAGGTATAGGACTGGAAGCCGAACTCCGAGCAGAAGCGCGGGCGCACGGAACGGTAGTTGTCGAACGACTTGTTCTCGTGCCAGACCGACCAGTAGTGCATGTCGCCGGACCCGTCCGCATGCCAGGCGTCGCCAAAGTCGAGATAGCCCGACGCGGGGCTCGACGGCCACCAGATGGCCTCCGGTGCCGCCTTCTTCATGGCCTGCTCGATCGTCCGGTTGAGGCGATCGTAGGACACAAGATAGCGGTCGCGGTTCTCGATCGATTCCTTGAACCAGTTGAGCGCCCCGACGAGTTCGTTGTCTCCGCACCACAGCACGATCGACGGATGGCTGACCAGGCGCCGGACCTGGTAATCCACCTCCTCCGTCACGTCGTCGAGAAAATCGGGCGTTGAGGGGTAGAGATTGCAGGCGAACTGGAAGTCCTGCCAGACCATCAGCCCGAGTTGGTCGCAGAGATCGTAGAACCAGTCCTGTTCGTAGAAGCCGCCGCCCCATACGCGGATCATGTTCATGTTGGCGTCGACGGCCGATTGCAGCAGGTTTTCCGTCTTTTCCCGGCTCGAGCGCGAGAACAGCGCATCCGCCGGGATCCAGTTGGCGCCGCGGCAGAAGATTTCGCGACCGTTGACCCGGAAGGCAAAGCGGGCGCCGGCCTCGTCCTCGTCCGTCAACAGCTCGACCGTGCGCAGGCCGATCTGCCGGGTCACCGTCTCGCCCGGTATCTCGACCGTCAGCCGGTAGAGATGCTGCTCGCCGCTGCCGGCCGGCCACCACAGCCGTGGGTGCTCGATCTCGAACACGTGGTGAATTACAGTCTCCCCGGCCGCGATGCCGCAATCCAGCCGGACGCGCTCACCATCCAGTCCGAAGTGGACCGGAACGATTCCCGGATCCCTGGCAAAGAGCGTCAGTGCCACATGCAGTTCGACCTTGCCGTCGACATGTCTCTGGCTGGTGACGACATGCTCGATCCGCGCCACTTCAAGCCGTCTGAGCGAAATCTCGCCGTAGAGGCCGAGCGGCGCGAGCGCGATATTCCAGTCCCAGCCGAAATGGCATTGCGGCTTTCGCAGCATGTTGCCGTTCGGGATCGGGCAATTGCCGGTGGAATAGGGAATGTAGAACGGCTGGCGGGCCTGTCGCTCGGCGCCGGCGGCGATGCTGGAATGGAAGTGGATGCGGATCGTGTTCTCGCCCGACTGCAGCGCGGCCGACACATCGGGACGGTAGCGGCGGAAGCAGTTGTCGGCCGACAGGACCGGAACGTCGTTGATGAAGACGACCGCGACCGTGTCGAGATAGGTGACGTCGAGGTACCAGCTGCCATCCGGATCATCGATCACGAACTGCCGCTCTATCTCCCACTCCCGTTGCGCGACCCATTGCACCTTGTCCTCGTTCCGGCCGGAATAAGGATCGGGAATGATGCCCGCGTCCTTCAGCGCGGTATGGACATCCCCCGGAACCTGCATGGTGGAGCGATGTGCTCCGCCTGCTTCGGCAAGCTGCCAGGTTCCGGCGAGATCGAGGTGGGAAATGGACATGAGACGTCAGATCCGTACTTCGGTCTCGGCATCGAACAGGGAGGCGACGGACATGTCGAAGGACAGCTGGAGCTTGGTCCCGGGCGCAAACCGCTTGGCCCCGCCGGTTCTGACCGACATCGTGTGGCCCGCATGCTTGAGCCACAGGAGGTTGTCGGCGCCCATGGGCTCCTCGATGTCGACCACCGCGTCGTGCATCTCGGCGCCTGCCTTGTGGTTGTCGACGTGAATGTGCTCGGGACGGACCCCGAGGACCACCTTCCGGCCGGGCATCAGCGGTTCCGCCGTGTCGTATCCGTCCAGCGAGAAGGAGACCCCGTGGGTCCTGAAGACCGGGCACCCGCCCTCCTCCGCCAGTTCGCCGCGCAGGAAGTTCATCGACGGCGAACCTATGAAGCCGGCCACGAAGAGATTGACCGGTCGATTGTAGATCGTCACCGGGTCGTCGAGCTGCTGGATGACGCCGCTCTTCATGATGGCGATCCGGTCGGCAAGCGTCAGCGCCTCGATCTGGTCGTGGGTGACGTAGATCATCGTGTTCTTGAGCGAATGGTGGAGCCGCTTGATCTCGACGCGCAGTTCCGACCGGAGCTTGGCGTCCAGGTTGGACAGCGGTTCGTCGAACAGGAAGACATCAACGTCACGGACCAGCGCGCGGCCGATCGCCACCCGCTGCCGCTGTCCGCCGGAAAGTTCGGCCGGCTTGCGGTTGAGGAGCGGCTGGATCTGCAGGATATCGGCGGCCCGTGCTATACGCCGCTGGATGTCCTCCTTGGGGACCTTGGCGACCCGAAGGCCGAAGGACAGGTTCTTCTCCACCGTCATCTGCGGATAGAGAGCATAGGACTGGAACACCATGCCGATGCCGCGGTCCTTGGGCTCTTCCCAGGTGACGTTGCGCCCCTTGATGAAGATCTGCCCTTCCGTCGGCTCCAGCAGCCCGGCGATGCAGTTGAGGAGGGTCGACTTGCCGCAGCCCGACGAGCCGAGCAGGACGAGGAACTCGCCGTCGCGGATATCCAGGTTGAGGTTCTGCAGGACGCTGACCGCGCCGAAGGAGAGCGAGAGGTCGCGGATGGATACGCTGTTGTTCATGGAATGATCTACCCCTTCACTGCACCTGCGGCGATGCCGCGTACGAAAAGCCGGCCGGACAGGAAGTAGACGATCAGCGGGACCGCCCCCGTCAGCAGCGTTGCGGCCATGTTGACGTTGTACTCCTTCACACCCTGGACGGAGTTGACGATGTTGTTGAGCTGGACGGTCATCGGATAGACGTCCGGCCGGGTGAACACGACGCCGAACAGGAAGTCGTTCCAGATGCCCGTCACCTGCAGGATCATCGCCACGACGAAGATCGGCAGCGACATGGGCAGCATGATCCTCAGGTAGATCTGCCAGAAACCCGCCCCGTCGATGCGGGCAGCCTTGAACAGCTCCACCGGAAGGGACGCGAAATAGTTCCGGAAGAGGAGCGTCAGGATCGGCATCCCGAAGATGGTGTGGACGATGACCAGCCCGGTCAGCGTGCCGTAGACCCCGATTTCGCGCAGCGCGATGACGACCGGATAGATCATTACCTGGTAGGGAATGAAGGCGCCGATGATGAGGATCGAGAAGAAGAATTCCGATCCCTTGAAGCGCCAGTTGGCAAGCGCGTAGCCGCTGACCGAGGCGACCGCGATCGAGACCACGACCGACGGTATGAGGATCCGGACCGAATTCCAGAAGCCGCGAGACAGGCCATCGCAGTTCAACCCGGTACAGGCCTGCGCCCAGGCCTTTACCCAGGGCTCGAAGGTGATCTCCATGGGCGGCGAAAAGATGTTGCCCATGCGCACTTCCGGCATGCCCTTGAGCGAGGTCACCACCATCACGTAGAGCGGCAGGAGATAGTAGAGTGCGGCGACGAAGAGCGTGCCGTAGAGCATGATGTTGCGGGCCGACATCGCGCGGCGCGGCCGCCGGCCGCTCGGGCCGCTACCGACATATTCGGACACGGCATCGAAACCGGCGGCAGTGGTGTTGAGGGTGGAGATGTTAGCCACGCTTCTTCCCTCCGAATTCGAGATAGGCCCAGGGGATGATGATGATCGCGACGGTCAGCAGCATCATCGTCGACGCCGCAAACCCCTGGCCGAGGTTCTGGGCCTGGAACATGTAGTCGTAGACGTATTTCGCCGGCACTTCCGATGCGTTGCCCGGACCGCCGCTCGTCTGCGCCACCACGAGGTCGTAGACCTTGACGATACCGCTCGCGATGATGACGAGCGTCGTGATGAAGACCGGCCGCATCATCGGAATGACGATGAAGAGATATGTCCGCCACATCGGGATGCCGTCGACGCGCGCGGCCTTCCAGATGTCCTCGTCGATGCCACGCAGGCCGGCGAGCATCAGGCACATGACGAGGCCCGTGCCCTGCCAGAGCGCCGCGATCAGGATGCCGTAGATGACGATCTGCGGATTGTAGAGCGGATCGAAGGTGAAGCTTTCCCAGCCCATGGACCGGACGATGCCCTGGATCCCGAATTCCGGGTTGAGTATCCACTGCCACACCAGCCCGGTGACGATGAAGGACAGCGCGAACGGATAGAGGAAGATCGTGCGGAACGTGTTCTCGAACCGTATCTTCTGGTCCATCAACGCCGCCAGCATGAACCCGATCACCATGCTGAAGATCAGCGACAGTATCCCGTAGATCGCCAGGTTCTGGATCGAGATGATCCAGCGCGACGAGGCCCACAGCCGTTCGAACTGGTCGAAACCGACGAAAGTCGCCCGCGGCAGGAGCTTCGAATTCGTGAACGAGTAGACGACGGTCCAGAGAGAGCCACCGAGGAAGATCCCGACCGCAATCAGGATCATCGGAATGGAAGCAATCTTGGCGTTGAGATTTCTGAAGAGCTGGTTCGGGCGTTTGGCAGGCGCCATACCTGTCATGTATCGATCCTCCTCGAGCAGTGGCCGCGACAGTCCGGCAGGCAGCCGGAACCGTTCCGGCGACGCCGGTCCAACCGGCCGACGCCCGCTTGGAGCGCCGGCCGGCCGCGGTCGCTTGGGATTAGTCTGCCGAGGAGATGATCTCCGCGAACCGCTCCTGTGCCGCCTCGGGTGTCATCGAGGTGCTGGAGAAGAACTCGGTCATCAGGTCCTGCTTCTGGCTCTGCGAGTCTGGCGACAGCAGCTGGTCGGTGCTGGTGAGCGCATTGCCCTTGGCAACGATTTCCAGCCC
>JAEZHO010000017.1 GCA_023416545.1 Pseudomonadota bacterium | reverse complement strand
GGCAAGCAGCACGCGACCTGCGGCGTTCGGGTGTGAGAGGGTCGTGATGATCAGGTCGCAGAGGTTGCCTACGAAGACCAGCGAGCGCCGGTTCTTCACATCCTCGAATATCGAAGGCAGGCCGAATGAAGCCCATTTCATGAGGCTCTTGAAGTTTCCTCCCACACCCGGTCCGTAGACGAGGGGCGGGCGGATGATGACGATCTCCATTCCGGTCTCGTGACCCAGGGTCGTGAGCGCCGCCTCAGCCTCGGCTTTGGAAACCGCATAGGGGTCCTGGGGGTTCGGCTGGTCGTCGGCGGTGAAGGGCTTCCCGGGTTCGGTGCGCTCGCCGTTCACCTTGATCGTGCTGACAAAGACGAAGCGCCGGACGCCTGCCGCGGCCGACTGCCGTGCAAGATGGAGCGTGGCATCGACATTGGCTGCCCGGAACTCCGCCAGCGGATCCGTGGCCGTCTCCCGCATCACATGCACCCGGGCGGCCAGGTGAACGACGGTATCGACGCCCTCGAGATACGGCGTCCAGTCCAATTCGGGACCATAGGAGGGAATGGTGATCATCCCGACGGTCTTGCCGCGACTGACGCCTCGCACGGCAAGACCGCGCTCGCGCATCTCCTTCAGAAGATACGTTCCGACGAAACCCGATGCACCGGTGACGAGCGTCACTCCCATCGCCGTGCCTCCTCAGCGTCCGAGGCTGGCGGCAACCTGGTCTGCCTCGGTTATGTCTTCAGTGATCATCCCGAATAGGACTTTCCGGGCAGTCGCCTCGTCTTCATCCGCCAACGTCCGCTGCAGGTCGTGGAGTGCGCCGACCATGTCGTAGCCGAGGATGGTGGCGGAATCGGCCCGGAGGATCTTCGGGTGGCGGGTGGGCTTGGCATTGTTGCGGTCGTAGAAGAGTTCCTCGTACAGCTTCTCGCCCGGGCGCCGGCCGATCACCTCGATGGCGATGCCGGTGTCAGTCTCGCTTTGCGGATCGCGTACCTTGAAGCCGGCGAGACGGATCATGTTGGCGGCCAGATCGCCGATGCGGACGGGCTCCCCCATGTCGAGAAGGAAGACGTCACCGCCAGCAGAAAGCGTGCCCGCCTGAACGATAAGCTCGGCGGCCTCGGGGATCGACATGAAGTAACGGGTCATGTCGGGATCGGTCACGGTCACGGGACCGCCATTGGCGATCTGCTGCTTGAAGCGGGGAACGACCGAGCCGTTGGATCCGATCACATTCCCGAAGCGAACCGCGCAGAAGGTCTGGCGCCCGGCCTTGGCTTCCACCTCCGTCGCCTTCAGACGAACGATAAGCTCCGCCCAGCGCTTGGTGGCGCCCATCACATTCGTGGGTCGCACGGCCTTGTCCGAGGAGATCAGGACGAAGCTTTCCACCCCTTCGTCCGCGGCTGCCGTCGCAACGGTCAGGGTCCCGAAGACGTTGTTACGGATGCCTTCCAGCACATTCGCCTCAACGAGAGGGACATGCTTGTGGGCGGCGGCGTGGTAGAGCACCTGTGGAGCGTAGGTACGCAGAGCGCGCCTTACGGTCTTGTCGTCGGTGACCGACCCCAGCACCGGGACGATGTTCACGTCGCCCTTGCCCAGCAGTTCCTGCTCGATCTGGTAGAGCGCGTATTCACTGGCTTCCAGCAATACGAGCTTGCTGGGTTTCCAGCGAACGATGAGCCTGCAGAGCTCGGATCCGATGGAGCCGCCAGCTCCCGTCACCATGACGACTTTGCCGCTGATCGCTTCCGCCAGCAACTCCTTGTCCGCCGGAACGAACGAGCGGCCGAGCAACTCGTCCAGCTCGATCTCCCGGATCTGGTTGACGATATAACGGCCATCCACGATGTCGGATATGTCCGGCAAGGTGCGGACCCTGACATTCAGCCCCGTAACGCGTGCAATCACCTTCTGGCGCGTGTCAGCCGGGATGGCAGACATGCTGAGGACGATTTCCTTGATGCCGTACCGGTCGATCAGGCCAGGCAGGTCGCTGGAAGGGAAGACCCTGTAGCCGGCGATCTCGGTGCCGTGGTTGCGAGGGTCGTCATCCACCAGTCCCATGACGAAGCGATTGCCGTGGCCCCGCAAGGCACGGGCCAGTTGCGCCGCGCTCGGGCCTGCCCCGTAGATCAGGATCGGCTCCTCGTCACGTCGAAGACCGGTCCCTGTCGTGACGATCCATTTGAGGCCGAAGCGGATCGCGCCGATCAGCAGCGTGCCGAGAATGAAATAGAGAAATGGAATGGAGCGGGGGACGATCCCCTGTCCCGCCATCTCCATCAGGAAGATGACGATGACCCATCCGGCGGTCGCGATGACCATGGCCTTCAATATCGTCCAGATCGCAGCTTCCGGAAGATAGCGGATGACGGAACGGTAGAGGCCGAGACGGATGAAGACCGGAATGGCGATCGCCGGAGCGAGGGCGGCAAGAACAAGTCGCTCGGTCGTGATCGTGGGTGTCCAGACAGCAAGACGGATCGCATAGCTCGCCCACAGGGTGAACATCAGCGTTGCGATGTCGAGGCCGATCATGATCACCCGCTTCCAGACGCGCGGTGTCCCGATGATCCTTTCCCTGAGCTTCTGGACCATGCGGGTTTCGGAGAGCGCAGGGATCATTGCGATCTCCTGCCCGCCGGCGCAGATAGTCTCGCGCGTGTCTGAAATGCCATCCCGATAACCATCTAGTGCTTTACGCCCGCTGCACCCAGCACCTTCAGGGCAGTAATGCCAAGAATGCGAAGGTCAAACCAGAAGCTCTGCCTATGCAGGTACTCAGCGTCAAGCTTTACCTTTTCAGGGATGGCGAGTTCGTCCCGGCCATTGACCTGCGCCCAGCCGGTCAGGCCCGGGGGAAGCCTGTGAACATTCTTCTCCGTGCGCGCTGCCACCAGATCTTCCTGATTGAAAAGGGCCGGTCGTGGCCCGACGAAGCTCATGTCGCCCTTCAGGATGGACCACAATTGCGGCAACTCGTCGAGACTGGT
>JAEZHO010000344.1 GCA_023416545.1 Pseudomonadota bacterium | reverse complement strand
AGCGTGCAGTTCTCCAGGATCGTCAGGTGCGGGAAGAGGTTGAAGTGCTGGAAGACCATGCCGACTTCGCGGCGGACCTCGTCGATCTTCTTCAGGTCGTTGGTGAGCTCGATGCCATCGACGATGATGCGGCCCGACTGGTGCTCTTCCAGGCGGTTGATGCAGCGGATCATCGTCGACTTGCCCGAGCCCGAGGGTCCGGCCACGACGATGCGCTCGCCGGTCATGACGCGCAGGTTGATGTCGCGCAGCACGTGAAAGTCGCCGTACCACTTGTTCATGCCGATGATGTCGATCGCGATGTCGGTCGCGGAGACGGTGAGCTTCTTGGGTTGGGCGTCAGCCATTGTTTTCCCCTTTTCTTATCGCTTGTGGCCGGTGTCGAGATGGCGTTCCATGAAGGCGGAATAGCGCGACATCCCGAAGCAGAACAGCCAGAATATGAAGCCCGCAAAGATCAGGCCGGTGATCGGCGTGACCGGGGTTATCCACGTGGTGTCGGTGAAGTTCAGCCGGACGATGCCGAGAAGGTCGAACATGCCGATGATCGAGACCAGCGAGGTGTCCTTGAAGAGGCCGATGAAGGTGTTGACGATGCCCGGGATCACCAGCTTGAGCGCCTGCGGCATGATGATCAGCCGGGTCGTCTGCCAGTAGCTGAGGCCTAGCGAGGCAGCACCTTCGTACTGGCCCTTGGGAATGGCCTGCAGGCCGCCGCGCACCACCTCGGCCATGTAGGCCGAGGCGAACAGGGCAACGCCTACGAGCGCCCGCAGGAAGTTGTCGATCGTCCAGCCGGTCGGCAGGAAGAGCGGCAGCATGACATTCGCCATGAACAGGACGGTGATCAGTGGAACGCCACGGATCAGCTCGATGAACATGACGCAGAACATCCTGATCACCGGCAGGTTGGACCTGCGTCCAAGTGCCAGCAGGATGCCCACCGGCAGCGACACGGCGATCCCGACGAAGGAGAGGATCAGCGTCACCATGAGGCCGCCCCAGAGCGGGGTTTCGACTTCCTGGAGCCCGAAGACACCGCCGTGCAGCAGGAAGAAGGCGATCACCGGAAAGGCGACGAACAGCGCCAGGGCGTTGAGCCCCTTGTAGGGCATGCGCGGCATGAGGATCGGCACGAGCAGCGCAACGAAGAGAAGCGCCACGAGCATCGGGCGCCAGCGCTCGTCGAGCGGGTAACGGCCGAACATGAACTGCTCGAAGCGTTCGCCGACGAAGGCCCAGCATGCACCGGCCCAGTTGTCGGGCTGCACGCCGCCCTGCGCCATCGTCAGGCAGGCCTCGCGGTTCTGGCCGGACCAGACGGCGTCGAAGAACAGCCAGTTCAGCATGTCCGGCACCGTCCAGAGGAGGAGGGCGACCGCGATTATGGTGAGGATGGTGTCCTTCGGCGTCGCGAAGAGGTTTGCCCGCATCCATCCGAAGATGTTCGTGGTCCCCGAGGGAGCCGGTTCTGGCGGAAGAAGCTCGGTGCGGACGAAGCCGGTGGAATTCGTGCTCATCGGCTTACCTCTCCACCAGGGCCATTCTGGCGTTGAACCAGTTCATGAAGATCGAAGTCAGGATGCTGATGCTCAGGTAGACGATCAGCCAGATCGAAACCACTTCCACCGCCTGGCCGGTCTGGTTCATCGTCGTTCCCCCCGTCGAGACGAGTTCCGGGAAGCCGATGGCGACACCGAGCGAGGAGTTCTTCGTCAGGTTGAGGTACTGGCTGGTCAGCGGCGGGATGATGATGCGCAAGGCCTGCGGCATGACGACGAGGCGCGTAGTGGTCGAGGCGTGCAGTCCCAATGCCGATGCGGCTTCCGTCTGGCCCTTCGCGACGCCCTGGATGCCGGCGCGAATGATCTCGGCGATAAAGGATGCAGTGTAGAAGGAGAGTGCAAGATAGAGCGCCACGAATTCCGGCGCGACGACCGCGCCGCCCGTCAGGTTGAAGCGGCCGGCGACCGGATAGTCGAAGGTCAGCGGCGAACCGGCGACGAGGAAGGCGAGAAGCGGCAGGCCGACGATGAGAGCGATCGACGTCCACACGGTGTGGAACGGCTGCCCGGTCGCGATCTGGCGTGCCTTGGCCCAGCGGGCAATCACGAAGGAGGCGACGATCGCCACACCGAGTGCAAGCGGGATCAGCACCGCACCGTCGCCCCAGACCGGCTTGGGGATGGCCAGTCCGCGGTTGTTGAGAAACATGCTGAACGGCAGTTCGAGCGAATCTCGAACCTGGGGCAGGGCGCCGAGGACGCCCTTGTACCAGAAGAAGATCACCAGCAGGACCGGAACGTTGCGGAACACCTCGACGTAGACGGTGCAGAGCTTGGCGATCAGCCAGTTTCGCGACAGGCGGCCGAGGCCGATGAGGAATCCGATGATCGTGGCAGTGATGATGCCGAAGAACGCGACCACGAGGGTGTTCAGGAAACCGACGAGGATCGCCCGCCCATAGGTGGAATCGCTCGTATAGGCGATCAGCGACTGGCCGATGTCGAAACCGGCGCGGCCGTTCAGGAACTGGTACCCGGAGGCCGTGTTGGCGCGGCGGAGGTTTTCGGTCGTGTTGCCGAAGATCCACCAGCCGATGGTGACGATGACGATCAGCGCTATCGCCTGGAAGACTATTCCGCGGAATTTCGGGTCATAGATGTAGCTGGTCAACGATCGGCCGACAGGCGGCGCGATGGCATGATCGGTCATGCTTGCCAAATCCCCTTGATGACCTTTGCGGTCTTTTTGTTGTTTGTCAGTTTGTTATTCGTCAGTCGGTTGGGAGCGAGGCGGCGGACCGCCTCGCTCCCGGATGCGAGCTGATCAGCGAACCGGCGGTGCGTACTGCAGGCCGCCCTTGGTCCACAGCGCGTTCAGGCCGCGCTCGATCTTGAGCGGGGTGTTGGCGCCGATGTTGCGTTCGAAGACTTCGCTGTAGTTTCCGACATGCTTGATGATGTTGTACGCCCAGTCGTTCGTCAGGCCAAGGTCGGTGCCGATCTTGGTGTCTGCCTCGACGCCGAGGAAGCGCTTGATGTCGGGGTTTTCGGAGTTCTTCATCTCGTCGACATTGGCCTGCGTGATGCCGAATTCCTCGGCCTGCACGAGGGCGTAGTGCGTCCAGCTGACGATGTCGAACCACTGGTCGTCACCCTGGCGGACGGCCGGACCGAGCGGCTCCTTGGAGATGATTTCCGGCAGGATCACGTGATCGTCGGGGCTGGAGAGCGAAAGACGCAGCGAATACAGGCCGGACTGGTCCGTCGTGTAGACGTCGCAACGACCCGAATCGTAGGCCGCGTTGACTTCCTCGAGCTTCTCGTAGACCACCGGGTTATAGTCGAGGCCGTTGCCCTTGAAGTAGTCGGCGAGGTTCAGTTCGGTCGTCGTGCCCGACTGTACGCAGACGGCTGCGCCGGAGAGCTCGAGCGCGGACTTCACGTTGAGGGCCTTGGGGACCATGAAGCCCTGGCCGTCATAGTAGTTCACAACGCGGAAGTTGAAGCCGAGCGCGGTGTCGCGGCTGATCGTCCAGGTCGTGTTGCGGAAAAGGACATCGCCTTCCCCGGACTGCAGTGCGGTGAAGCGTGTCTGGGCCGTCGTCGGGGTGAACTTCACCTTCGACGGGTCGTTGAAGATCGCGGCGGCAACGGCGCGGCAGTAGTCAACATCCAGGCCAGTCCAGTTCCCCGACGCATCCGGTGCGGCAAAGCCTGCGAGACCGGTGTTCACCACGCATTGCAGGAACCCCTTCGCCTTGACATCGTCAAGAGTGGCAGCCGATGCGGCCGAGGCGGCGCCCAAAACTGCTGCGCCAATCGTGGCCGACAGTAGCGTCTTTTTCATTTTCCCAACCTTTATCTTTTGGTTTTTCTGATCTCGTTACGCTGCAGCTCGCTAGTCGATCACAACACAACGCCCCGTTACCCTCCCGGATACGGGAGCGCTATCACAGTCGTAAAACATCGGCATGGTCAAGCCTGCGACATTCAAATTGTGTCCGAAAAGAGTCGATCACCCTTAACGTGCCTATTTTCAAACCGGCGGTGCCAATACTTGTGCGTTTCATGCCGAAAGCATTGGCGGGGCGACCCCTGTTGTGCGATTGAACTTGCAACGGCCGGGTCGGACTTGACCGGTTTTCCGGCAGGCGGCAACATCGTGCCGCATTCCAGCAGAGAGCCTCTTCCAACATGAAAAACAGGTCTTCCTTGTCCGCCGACGCCGGCGTCAACACGCGTCTTGTCCATGC
>JAEZHO010000312.1 GCA_023416545.1 Pseudomonadota bacterium | reverse complement strand
CTTGTGGAGAAGGCGCTCGTCCACCAGCGCGCGCTCGGCAGTGGCGCGGGCTTCGCTGTCGATGCCGGCGCTGTATTGTTCGAACGCCTTGCGGGCGCTTTCGGCCGCAGCCGCGAGCCCCGCGAGTCCCTCTTCGGGCAGGAGCGGAAGCCATGCAGTCGGGTTGTCGACAAGTTCGGCGGCGACCGAATTGGCCACTGCTGCAGCTTCCGCCGCATCGTAGGCTGCAGCGCGGACGACCAGCATCCTGCCGGCGTCCGCGGGAATGAACTCCACCGATTCCGGCATCGCCGCAGCAAGCCCGGCTTTATCATGGGATGCGGCGGGGCCTTCGCCGAGGAGCATGTCCATTATCATCCCCGCGAGCGGATGATCTACGGGTTCAGGTTTCCGGGCTCGCTCCTGTCCGGGAGTGGTCGGATTGCCGGACCGTGATGCCAGCGCCTCCGACATGGATGCGACCATGGAAGCCGGAAGCGCCCCGCCCTCGACCCGCAGCATGGCATCGACGCTGGACTGGCGCGGCGACCATCTCGCCAGGGGAAGCAGTGCAAGCGCACCCGCCGCGGCGGCGAGGAGGAGAATGGCAAGGCTACGCAGGGGACGCGACCGCCTGCCCGATGCCGGTGCATCGCCTGCGGGCGGATCGTAAATCGCACGGTCGGTATGCATCGGTCAGTTCAGCACGTTCGCTCTGCCGTCTCGGGACATCCGCAAAGATGTAAACAAACGTGGGAAACAAACCGTTAACCGGCCGTGACGCCGGGCCTCACGCCGCCTTGCGTCGGTGGTCCGCCTGCGTCGTCGAGGGTGCGGCGCGAAGCGGTTCCGTCCGCGCGACGAGAAGCTCGGGCGTCACGCCGCAGAACAGCTTGAGTTTCGTCGACACGACCGACAGGCGGAGACTGTCCTCCGGCCCGATCCTCGGGACGGCGATCAGGGCGAGGTCGAAATGCGGAAGGCGGCTGAGCTGATCGATGCTCGCTGCGTTATAGCGATGCCAGGGGGCATGTGCCTGGAGCCGGCGCCGGACGGAGGGCAGTTGCTGGGCGGACGGGCCGATCAGGAGTATCCGCAGCGGGCGATCCACGAAGGTGAGCAGCGCGGGCACAAGGGTCGAGGCATCGGCTATGCAGGGGCTCTTCCGTCGCCGCAACGAACTGCGCAGAGACCTCGCAAGCGAAACCGGGGACAGCTGTCGCAGGGCCCGCAGCCGGTCGCGACCCGACAGGTCGAGGATAGTCCGCAATCGGCCGCGCTCCTTGCCGATCGAGACGGAGACGCCGGTCTCCCGGCCGAAGGCAATTGCCTCCAGCGTTGCGAGAGTGGCGTTCCATTTCTGGAGCCGCTCAAGGGGCTTTCGTCCGCGCAGCCATGACGGCCGGACAGAAACCGTCACAGGATGCTTATCTGGAGATGTTGCTTCCCGCATGCGCGACCACCCAACCCGCTTATCGGCCTAGGTTCTAGCCGGTAGCGATGAATGGCGGCGTAAGCGGATCGCTCAAGTTTGAACGATCGCGGATTTCCTGGCTTTATTGGCCGGCGGGCTTGGCTTCGTCGACGGCTACGCCCTCGACGATCTTGGTCGGCGCGATCGGCCTCTTGCCTTCGCGCGCGACATTGGTGCGGATGTCTTCCTTGGATATGAAATCCAGTTGCTCGACCAGCACCTCGTCGACCATGCCCTCGCCCAGCTTGGCGTTCAGCTCGTCCTTGATGCGGGTGCGAAATGTCTCCAGATCAAACGCGCCGGGCTTGCTGAGGTCTATCATCTTGTCGCCGACCAGGAGGGTGAACAACTGGTCGGTCGTCAGCTCCGTCATGGGAAGCTTCTGGCCCTTGATCAGCTCCTTGTCCATCATGAAGGAGAAGCGGCCGAGGAAGTAACCCGCGATCATGCCGTCGGAGATGACCGGAACGGTCAGCGACTCGCCGCGCACCAGTTCCAGAGCTTCCTTGCGCGCAGCCTCCTCGTCCACCGGAGGTGGCGGTAACGACATCTGGACGGAGAAGTAGACCGCGGCCAGCGTGACGATGCAGACCCAAAGTCCGGTCAGGAGCAGCTTGATCATCACATCTCGCTGTAGAGGAATTGTTCCTGGGTATATGTCCCGTCACCATCGGCCTCGCGGGCGGCGCTCTTCAAAAGATCGGCCACGGCCCGCACGGCATGGAGATGGGCTTCCACCCGGCGCGCGTTGATCGAGAGCTTTTCCTTCAGGTGATGCATCTGGTCGATGTGGGCGACCGCCAGTTCCTGAGGATCGGTGCTCCGGAACAGCATGGTCAGTTCATAAAGGCAGCGGCTCTTGTGGGCGTTCGAAACCTTGAGGTCGAACTCCGCGTCCGTTCCCAGCCGCTGATTTTCGTTATCGACGATCATCTCCAGACGGCCGAGCACTGTCTTGATGCGGTGATCGTTTGAAACAACTTCCATATGTCTTGTCCCAGCATGTTCCATCTCAGGCCTCGCCTTCGCGCCCGGGCGCAAGATCGAGGACCTGACGTTCAAAATCTGTCTTCATGCGCATCGCGCGGTCGCGATCGCCTTCATCCGTCGTAGCGTTGACCACGGTCCCCTCCTGCCGCGCCAAGGCCTGGGAATACATCTGCTCGGCAATACCGATGCCGCCGTTGCGCGACATGCCCTCGGCGATCTGCTCGGCCATCATGCTCTTCCAGAATTCGCCGGCCGAACCCTTGCCGTAGACCTGCTCGCTGTCGCTCGGCAGCATGGAGCTGACGAAATTCTGCAGGATGCTCGCCTCGAACTTCCGGTATTCCTCGGGAATCCGCGAGACGTCCGCAGAGCGATCGGGATTGGCAAGCCCTGCCTTCGTGGCCGGCGTCGGGATGACGTCGAGCGCCGCGCCGAAGCCCGCTCCCGCCTCGGCGAGGCTGGTCGCGGCGAAGGCCGCCCTGGTCGCCTTGAGCTTCGCCTGCGCGGCCTGGACTTCAGCCGGGTCCGCCGCACGCACGACGTCGAGGACGAGATCGCTTGGAGGTGAGATCGCCACGTCAATTCCTTTCGCCACGACCGCCGAGCGCCGGTCCGGCGATGGCAGCAACGGTTCGATTGCTTACTGGCGGCGGCTCGCGCCACGCCTGTCAACTGTGGGAAAGACTATGACGACCGAACCTTGCTGGAGGCTGGCGCGGCCAGCGTGATCTCCAGAAGATCGTAGATTGCCTGGTCGGAGGCTTCGCGATCTTCCAGTTCGCGCGCCTTCTTCATGTTGTCCTCCAGCCGGTCGCCCTTGGTCCGCTCCCGGAGCACCTTCATCTCCTGGACCTGCTGGATGTTCTCCAGCTGCCCGTCCTTGATCGTCAGGCGGCCGTAGCGCTCGGCGTAGTTCTGCGAGAAGGATCGGTGGATCGGTTCCATCGAGCCGATGGCATGAATCACCACCTCCATCGACTGCGCAATCTCTTCCCGGTGCTGGGTCGTCGCCGCGAGTTCGCTCTCCGCCATACGTTCAAGATGGCGCTGGACGCTCACGAGGCGCTTCAGCTTCTTCGATCTTTGCTGGTCGTTAGCCATGAAAACCTCAGAAGGAGAGAAAGACCATCGGGAAGCCGTCGGCGAACTGGCGGACCAGGGCGGCGATCGACAGGTAGAGAAGGAACAGGCCCCCGGCGAGCAGGAAGGGCGTGGAGATGAAGAAGACCGGAATCTGCGGCGCAAGCTTGTTGATCAATCCGATGCCGACGTTGAACATCAGGCCGTAGATCAGGAACGGGCTGGCGAGGCGCAGCATCAGGTCCGTCGATGCCCTCAAGGTGTCGGTCAGGGTGATCAGCATCTTCTGCGGATCGACGAGATTGCCGACCGGGGTGGCGGCGTAGGAATCCACCAGGGCCCTGAGGACGATATGGTGGAAATCCAGCAGGAAGAGCAGCAGGAGCGCGCTGAAGGTCAGGAGACTTGTCAGCTGGTTCTCCGACGTGTCTTCCAGGACATCCGAGCCGCCCGGCGCGGTGAAACCGATCGACATGGTAAGGATGGCGCCCGCATATTGCATGCCGAGCGTATAGAGCCGGGCGATGAGGCCGTAGACCACGCCGATGAGGGTTTCACTGACGACCAGGCCGATATAGGTGGCGTCCGGGGAGCTCGCCCGCGGGTAGATGGTGTCCCACAGAAGCGGGAGAACCGCCACGGATACGGCCACCGCCAGGAAGAGCCGGACGTTCGCCGGAACGCGGGAACTGCCGAATCCCGGCAGAACCATGATGCACCCGCCCATGCGACAGAAGGCGAGAAACAGCGCCAGTATGGTTCCCTGCGGGTCGAAAAGCATCAGGACGATCCCCTGTCGGGCTAGCCCATCAGGAGATGGAGCCCAAAATCTTGATCTCGAGACCCTTGGCGAGTTCGACGTGGGAGAGAACGGGAAGCGTCGCGAACAACCGCTCGATGATCATGCGGACATAGGACCGTGTTTCGGGCGAGGTGACAAGGATGAAAGGCAGTCCGCGGTCCATGAATTCACGGATTACTTTCGTCGCCTGCTCGCTGAATTCCTCCAGGCTGCGCGGATCGATGTCGAATTCGACGACCTCGCCCTTCGCGTCGCGCTTGAGCGCCTGGTGAAAGATCATGTCCCACTTGGAGCCGAGACGAAGGACGCGCAGGACACCGTTGTCTGCGAGATCGCCGCAAAGCTGCTGCGACATGCGGACCCGGACATGCTCGACGATCTGTTCCGTCTTGCGGACATGGGGGGCCAGTTCCGCGACCGCTTCGAGGATGAGATGCAGGTTGCGGATCGAGACACGCTCGGCAAGCAGAAGCTTCAGGACCGCCTGCAGACCCGAATAGGACATGTGCGAGGAGCAGATCTCGTCGGCGAGCTTCTTGTATTCCGGGTCCAGTCGATCGATCAGGACCTTCACGTCCTTGTAGGACAGGAGCTGCGGCAGGTTGTTGCGGATCACCT
>JAEZHO010000250.1 GCA_023416545.1 Pseudomonadota bacterium | reverse complement strand
AGGATGCAGTCATGGGCGACGTGGGAGTTGGCGAGGAAGAGACAGTTGCTGCCGATCACGGTCTTGCCGCCGCCGCCGAGCGTGCCCATGTTGATGGTCACGCCTTCGCGCATCGTGCAGTTGTCGCCGATCGTAAGGGTGGAATCCTCGCCGGCCTCGTGGAGGCTCTGCGACAGGCCGCCGATCACCGCCATGGGGAAGATGCGGCAGCCCTTGCCTATCTCCGTCTTGCCCGAGACGACGGCGTTCGAAATAACCTCGACATCATCCTTCAGCACGACGTCCTTGCCGATCGTGCAGAACGGTCCGACGACGACATTCTCGCCGATCGTGGCGCCGTCCTCGACAACCGCCATCGGATGGATGCGGGCTGTACTTGCAATCCGGCTCATGCGCCATCCCTACGACGGATCATGGCGCCGATATCGGCTTCGGCGACCAGCGCGTCGTCCACATAGGCGTCGCAATGGAACTTCCAGATATTGCCGCGCTGCTTCTGCTTCTTGACGCGGAACTCGACCCGGTCCCCTGGCACGACCGGCCGGCGGAAACGGGCATTGTCGATGGTCATGAAATAGACCAGGTCACCGCCCTCGCCCTGCTTGCGGGCGCAGATGGCACCCGCCGTCTGGGCCATGCCCTCGACCAGCAACACGCCCGGCATGATCGGCTGGTCGGGAAAATGGCCGGTGAAATGCGGCTCGTTAGCGGTCACGTTCTTGATGCCGATCGCCGACTCGTCACCATCGATCTCGATGATCTTGTCGACCAGCAGAAACGGATACCGGTGCGGCAGCAGCTTCATGATCTCGAGAATGTCCGCCGAACCGAGCGTGGTGTCCGCCTGCTCACTCATTCCTGTCTCCTCTTCGCTTGGCCCGTCCTTCGGACCGCGCTATCGCCTCGGCGACATCGCGGAAGAAATCCTTGATCGGGCGAGCCGGGATGCCGCCGAGGCGGGCGCCGCGCGGCACGTCCGACATGACGCCGCTCATCGCGGCGATCTGGGCGCCGTCGCCAATGGTGATGTGACCGTTGATGCCGCTGGCGCCGCCGATCATCACGCCGTTGCCGATGGTCGTCGACCCTGCAATACCAACTCCGCTCACGATACCGCAATGGCGGCCTATCCGAACGTTGTGGGCAATCTGCACCTGGTTGTCGATCTTGGTTCCCTCGCCGATGACCGTATCGTCCATGGTGCCGCGATCGATCGTGGTATTCGCACCGATCTCGACATTGTCCTGGATGATGACGCGGCCGATCTGCACGATCTTCAGCATGCCGGCGGGGCCCGGGGCATATCCGAAGCCGTCCTGTCCGATGCGGGCGCCGTTGTGGATGATGACGCCATTGCCGATCAGCGAGGCGACGACCGAAGCCCCGGCGGCAATCGTGCAGTCGCGGCCGATCTTCACGTCGGCACCGATCAGCGCGCCGGCCCCGATGCGGGTGCCCGCGCCGATCTCAGCGCGCGCACCAACCACGGCCATCGGCTCCACCTCGACTCCCGGTTCGAGCCGGGCGGTCGGATCGACGAAGGCGGCGGGATGAATGCCGCCCTGCCCGGACGTGAAGGGCGAAGGACGCATGGCGATCGGATGCAGCAATGCTCCCGCCCGGGCAAAGGCCGTATGGGGAGTTGCTGTCCGAAGGACGGCGATGTGGTCGGGGATGAGGCTCTGCAGGGAGGGATCGCAAAGGATGGCCGAGGCCTTGCAGGCCGAAAGCTCGTCCCGATCCTTGCGGGCGCGCAGATAGCTGAGCTGCCCCTCGCCCGCACGCGACAGAGGCGCTACCGACCGGATGATACGGTCGCCAGCGGCGGGATCGACAAGTTCGGCCCCAAGGCGGGCAGCTAGCTCGCGCAAGCTGATCCCGTCATGGGGCGGAAAAAATTCGTTTGAGTCCATCAGGCCTTATTACTCCGGATCAGATCTGGCCGCAGTCCTGACCGCAGAGGTCAGAACTGGTTTGCCATGCTGAACCGGAATTCCTGAGTTTCGTCGAAGTCTTCCTTGACCACGGGAATTGCGTAGTCGAAGCGGATCGAACCAAAGGGCGAAGCCCACTGGATGCCCGCGCCGACCGAGGCGCGCCAGGCCATGCTGGTCCCCTCGGCAGTTTCGCCGCGCAGGTCGACATCGTTGCCATAGAGCGTTCCGGCATCGGCGAACAGGGCCCCGCGAAGACCGAAATCTTCCGGGAAGGCGGGCATCGGGAAGGTAACTTCAGCCGAAGCGGTGAAGTAGGTCGTGCCGCCCAACGGATCGCCGTTGGCCATGCGCGGACCGATACCCTTGTTCTCGAAGCCGCGAACGAGGCGGCCACCGAGCTGGAACTGGTCGAAGACGTAGAGGTTGTCACCCGTGGGGACGACATGGCCTGCACCGAGTGCGACCGAACCGATGATATCGGCTTCGTCCGACAGAAGGTGGAAGTAACGGCCGCGACCATAGATCTTGTAGTATTCGGAATCGCCGCCGATGCCCGCATATTCATGCGTCAGCGTGGCGTAGATGCCTTCGCGCGCCAGCGTGTTGCTGTCGAGCGTGTTGTAGGTGAGCGTCTGCGAAACGGACGACTGTACGAACTCGCCGTGCTCGACCAGCGCGCGGTACGGCGCCGAAAGACCGGTCTCCCAGTTGCCCTCGCCGTCGTAGTCGATCTGCTTGTAGGTGTAGCGGAACGTGGTCGCGAGATCCTCGGTGATCGGCGCGGTCACGCGCAGGGTTACGCCCTGTTCGCTGTAGTCGTAATAGCGCTCCGACGAGGTCTGGCTGCGGAAGATGTCGAAGCCGGCTGCCAGGCGATAACCGAGGAAGTAGGGCTCGGTGAACGAAAGGTTGTAGCTGCGGGCATCGTCCAGGCCGCCACCGACGGCAACGCGGATGAACTGACCGCGGCCGAGGAAGTTCTTCTCCTCGATGGAGGCTTCGAGGATCAGGCCGTCGCCACCGGCGGAGTAGCCGGCGCCGATGCCGAACGAGCCGGTCGGCTGGTCTTCGACATCGACGATCACCACGACGCGGTCAGGAGCGGAGCCCTGCGCGGTCGTGATGTTGACGGTCGTGAAATAGCCGAGGGCCTCAAGACGACGCTTGGCGCGCGAGATCATCTGCTGGTTGAAGGCGTCGCCTTCGCTGAAGTCGAATTCGCGACGGACGACATAGTCGCGCGTGCGGGTGTTGCCGCGAACCTCGATCCGCTCGACATAGGCGCGCTCGCCCTGGTCGACCAGGTAGGAGACGCCGACCGTCTGGTTGCCGAAGTTGCGGTCGCCGCGCGGCGTGACGCGGGCGAACGGATATCCGGCCGATGCGACGCGCTGCGAGATGGCTTCCATCGACTTCTGGACTTCGGCGGCATCATAGGTGTTGCCGCTCTTGGTGCGAACCAGGCCGCGCAGGTCATCCGCGTCGACGCCCTCGACGGTGGATTCCACGATGATATCGCCGAAGCGGTAACGCGGGCCTTCCTCGACCGTGAAGGTGATGTTGTACTGGTTGGTCGCCTCATCCAGGACCGCCTCGGACGAGATGATCCGGAAATCCGGGTAGCCGTGATTGTAGTAGAACTGGCGCAGCGCATCCTCGTCGGCGCGCAGCTTGTCGGCGTTGTAGACGTCCTTGCGGGTCAGGAACGACAGCGGGCCCGATTCCTTCGTCAGGATCACGGACTGCAGGCGGCCGTCGCCATAGGCCTCGTTGCCGACGAAGTTGATGTCGGCGATCTTGGTGCGGTCACCCTCGTTGATGACGAAGGCGAGATTGACGCGACCCTGGCCGACGGGGGCGGTCTGCGTCGTGATCTCGACATCGCTGCGGCCGATGGCCGAATAGGCCTCGCGCAGACGCTCGATGTCGGCGTTGATGAGTTCCTGGTCATAGGGACCGAGCGGCTGGGTGCGGACGACCGCGGCCAGCTTGTCGTCCTTGATCTTGCGGTTGCCGTTGAACACGACCTGGTTGATCAGCTGGTTCTCGCTGACCGTCACCACGAGCGTGCTGCCGGAAACGGTGATGCGTACGTCGGAGAAGTATCCGGTGGAATAGAGGCGCTTCACCGATTCATCGATGTCGGCGTTCGAGAAGCTCACGCCCGGCCGAATGGTAAGATTGGAACGCACGGCCTCTTCGCCGGCGCGCTCGGTCCCCCTCACCTGGACATTGCGAATAACTGCCGCTTCCGCGACCGATGCAGAGGCAAGTACCGATACGCCCGCGCCCGACCCGACAACGCTAGCAGACAGCGCAAACGCCGATACAGCGTTCAAAAACCTTGAACTGGCCTTCATTTCAAATCTTACCTTTTCCCGTTGTCCCTCGGCGGGTGGAGCCCGACTCCGGCCACACGTGTGTCGTTTTACCTGCTTTTACCCTACAAGCAAGGCATGACGTTAAATTCTGTTTACTTCGTCGCAAGGCGTGGCCGAGCGGACACGCGGACTTCAAAACACGGTAAACAAAGAGTTTTCTTAAAACTCAACCGATCCATCGGCCGAAGGTGTCATTCCAGGTCGCGAAAACCATCAGCGTCAGGATCATAGCCAGTCCGAAGCGGAAAACCACGTCCTGCACACGGGGGCTCAAAGGCTTTCCGCGCACCGCCTCCAATGCGTACATGACAAGGTGGCCACCATCAAGCACGGGAATCGGGAAGAGGTTCATCAGGCCGAGCGATACGGAGATGACGGCCGCGAAATTGAGGACGGCCGCGAAGCCGAGCGTCGCCATCTGGCCGGTCGTCTCGGCGATTCGGATCGGGCCGCCGATCTGGTCGGCGCTCATGCGGCCGGAGAAGATATTGCCGAGGTAGCTGAAGGTGCCGCTGATGATGTGGCCGGTTTCCCGCACGCCTTCGGCCACCGCCTCGACGGGAGAATAGGTCTCGACGCGGAAGTTGCCGCGCTCGGCATTGGTGACGATGCCGATCTGGCCGAGTTCCACCTTGTTGCCGAACTGGTCGGTGATCTCCGTCCGCTGGGGTGTCACCGGAAGATCAAGCTCCCGGCCGTCGCGTTCCACGGTGATGACGATGCGGGTTTCCGGCCGGACGGCAACGTAGCGACGCACGTCATCGAAGGTGCGAATGCCCTCCCCGTCGAGAGCCACGAGAAGATCGCCCGGCTCGATGCCGGCGCTCGCCGCGGCGCTCTCCGGCCGGACTTCGGCCACGACGGGATCGGAGACCATCTTGCCGTAGATGGAGAAAAGGGCTGCGAAGATCGCAATCGCCAGGATGAAGTTGGCGATCGGGCCGGCGGCAACGGTCGCGGCGCGCTTCCACAGGCGCGCGCCGGCAAGCGTCTGGGCGCGCTCCTCAGGCGTGAACTTCGCGAGACTGGCGGAATCGGGGGCGCTTGCCGCGTCCTCGTCGCCGAAGAACTTGACATAGCCCCCGAGCGGGACGGCGGAGAGTTTCCAGCGGGTGCCGTGACGGTCGGTATAGCCGAAGAGCTCCGGACCGAAACCGACGGAGAAGGCGGTGACGCGGATGCCGCACCAGCGTCCGACCAGATAGTGACCCATTTCGTGCACGAAGACGAGCACGGAGAGGACAATGATGAAGGGGATTATATAGCCCGTCAGCAGCCCGATGATCGCCATCAAATCGATTCCATCCTTCCATATGCCGGTTCTGCCGGCCGAGGCTCAAAGACCAAAGATGAACTCGCCGACGCTGGTGCCTACGTGGCCACTCCAGGCGTCATTTGCAAGCGCCAGAAGAAAGATCGCGAAGCAGGCAAAAACAAGACCGTCGACGCGATCCATGACGCCGCCATGGCCGGGGATGAGCTGGCTGGAATCCTTGACCGCGAAGCGGCGCTTGATGAAGGATTCGAACAGGTCACCGATCTGGCTGGCGACGGAGAGGACGAGCGCGACCACAGCAAGCCAGACGGACACGATGCCCGTCACGGCAAGCCCGACCAGGCAGCCGGCGATGATGGCCGAAACCGTCCCGCCGATCGCCCCGGACCACGTCTTGCCGGGCGAGATTCGCGGCGCGAGCTTCGGCCCCTTCAGGGCTCTTCCGATGAAATATGCGAGGATGTCGGTCGCCCAGACGACGGCGAAGACGAAAAGGATGGCCGCAAGGCCGGCAAAGCCCCCGTCCCGGATTGCGGCAAGCGAGACGCCGCTCAGGCCCGCATAGACCACCCCGCCGGGCAGCCACCAGG